>WTCM01000100.1 GCA_013138595.1 Methyloprofundus sp.
GATGGTGAAGCGCGTTTTCTACAAGGCTATAAGAAAAGTTATATCAATATGAACTGTGCCAGCCATAAAGGACCGTTAGCCTTAATTGATGGCGAGGTAAGTGCAGAAGATTTGCATTTAGCTGCACAAATTATGGCACGTTACGGACAAGGGCGTGATGCTGAGCAAGTGGATGTGATGGTACGCGATTTAGCGGGTAATGAATCGATTATACAAGTCAAACCTTTAGCCACGAATGAGCTGCCTAAAGAGTGGTTTGTATGAGTGAGTTCCAATTAGATGCACGGCGTTTATTATGTCCGCTGCCTGTGATTCGCACCCAAGATAAGGTAAAACTGTTAGATGTTGGAGATCAATTAACGGTCACTTGTACTGATCCAGGTGTGATGCAAGATATTCCTGCTTGGTGTCGTATTAATGGGCATAAAATACTAGAAACACAATCAGGGGAATATGAATATATTATTCGCTTGGAGGTCGGTGAGTAATGGCTAAAACTTATGATGCGCAAGAATTGACGAAGTTAAAAAACAGAGTCACAATTATTGGTGCGCTAGTCAATGTGTTCTTAAGCATCATAAAAATTGGCTTTGGTATTATCGGTCAGTCGGCGGCATTGCTTGCTGATGGCGTACATTCCTTATCTGATCTGGCAAGTGACTTACTCGTTTTAGTCGCGGTTAAGTTAGGCGCGCGCGAAGCCGATCATGATCACCCTTATGGACATAGACGCTTTGAAACCATTGCCACGGTGATGTTAGGCGTTGGCTTGATTCTTGTTGCCGCAGGGATTGCTTGGGATGTTTACGAGCGCGTACTGACACCCGAAAAATTACTCATGCCTAAAGAAAGTGCTTTAGGCGTTGCTCTGATCTCAATTTTAGCGAATGAGTGGTTATACCAATATACGCGGCGTGTTTCATTGATTACGCGCTCGAAATTATTACTCGCGAATGCATGGCATCACCGCACAGATGCTATTTCTTCGGTCGTAGTATTAATTGGTGTGGCTGGTTCTTTAGCAGGCTATGCTTGGGCGGATGCAGCAGCTGCTGCAATTGTCGCCTTAATGGTCGCAAAAATCGGTTTTAATTTGGTTTCAGATAGTATTAAAGAGCTAGTGGATACGGGCTTATCAGAAAATATTGTGGAAGATATACGTGTTGAAATTGCGGCAACTGAAGGGGTGCGAGATATACATTTATTGCGTACCCGCCAAATGGGTGAAGATGCCTTAGTGGATGCGCATATTGTGGTCAACTCCCGCATTACAGTCTCAGAAGGACATATGATTGCCGATGTCGTCAGAGATGTCTTAATTGATAAATTTGATGATGTACAAGAAGTCTTAGTGCATGTAGATCCCGAAAATGATGAAGCTAAAGAAAGCAAAGGCAAGCCACTATTAAGGGCGGATGTTAAACAGCTTTTAAAAGAATATCTAGCCGAAAACTATCCCTTAATTGAAGGTTTTAGAATTCACTATATTAGTGGTGAATTAGAATTAGAAGTGATCTTACCGCACACGATGTTTAGCTTATCGCAGCAAGTGAGCACGATTAAAAATAGATGTGTGGTATTAGAGCAAGACGTAGAACAGATTAGTCGGGTATTGGTGTTTTTTAAGGCGTAGAGAAAGGTGAGTCTAGGGCATGTAGGATGGGCAAAGGAGGTATGACGTGCCCATCTTTATAGGATTTACATTTGATGGGCACGGGATAAAGCCCCTTTGCCCATCCTGCATGTCTACAGTAATCGGAGTCCAAAACGCGTTTTGGGCTTACACATCACAACAAATAAAGAGAATAACAATGGCAGTTGGAAATATTGAATTCCCAAAAATGCAAGCAGTCGCAGGTATCAAACTAGGCACGGCATGTGCAGGGATTAAGCAAACAGAACGTGATGATCTGCTCCTAGTAGAAATGACAGCAGGTTCCACCTGTGCCGCAGTTTTCACTCAAAATGCTTTTTGTGCCGCCCCCGTGCACGTCGCAAAAAAACATTTAAGCACCTCGCCGCGCTATCTATTAATTAACTCAGGTAATGCTAATGCTGGAACGGGTGAGCAAGGCATGCAAGATGCAATGGCAAGTTGCACAGCAGTCGCTGAATTAACATCCGCGAATACCGAGCAAGTGCTACCTTTTTCCACTGGAGTCATCGGCGAACCCTTAGATGTTAGTAAAATAGTCAAGGCACTACCCGCAACACAAGCAAATCTAATAGAAGACAACTGGGCAGAAGCTGCACACGCGATTATGACTACGGATACCTTTGCTAAAGGCTATTCCAAAGTTATTACGATCAACGGCGAGACTATCACCATTACAGGTATGTCTAAAGGCGCGGGCATGATCCAGCCGAATATGGCAACTATGTTAGGCTTTATCGGGACTGATGCGAAAATTTCTCAGGCTTTATTGCAAAGCTGTTTAGCTGAATCGGTAGAGCAATCTTTTAACCGTATTACCGTAGATGGCGATACTTCAACTAATGATGCCTGTGTGTTAATGGCTAGTGGTCAAAGTACTGTAGCTGAAATAATCGCAGGGACAAAAGAAGCTGAAATTTTTCAACTAGCAATTCAAGAAGCGTGTCTTGCCTTAGCAGAAGCGATTATTCGTGATGGTGAAGGTGCGACTAAGCTAATTAAGATTAAAGTTCAGCAAGCGGTTAATGAAGCAGAAGCGGTGCAAGTGGCAAAAACAATAGCGCATTCGCCTTTAGTTAAAACCGCCTTTTTTGCCAGTGATCCGAATTGGGGACGTATTTTAGCCGCAGTCGGTCGGTCAGGTGTCGCTCAACTAGATGTTGAGCAAATTTCAATTTACTTAGATGAGGTTTGTATTGTCGAAAAAGGCGGTCGTGCGTCTAGCTATACAGAGGAAGCAGGGCAAGCAGTAATGAATCAGCAAGAAATTAATGTGACTGTGGTACTGGGAAGAGGGCAGGTAGAGCAGCAAGTGCTGACCTGTGATTTTTCTTATGACTATGTGCGTATTAATGCCGAATACAGAACATAATTGGAAAGCTAGGTCGTTAAGTTGGAGTGTTAATGTGGAGTCTAAAATAAATTTTGGGTTATTTTTGATTTATGAGGACTTCATCACTCTTTTTTTAATTAAAGTTTGTTACAATTTTTCTTGCGTAACTCTCCCCCAATTGGGAGCCCTTGTTTTTTCCAATACCTTCCTCTATTTTCCTTGAAATACTTATACACCTTGAAGTTTGTCTTAACAGCCTTATTGGCTTCTGTGATCCTTGCTGCCCCTGTGCATGCTTCGGTGATAGGGGCTACCGAAGCTCTTAATACTCTCGATACCGAAAACAAATTTGAGTGGTACGATCTCGACTATTCACTATATCAGTCAGTTAGTATCCTACCTACGAATAAAGCGATTAAAGTCCCTCCGTTGACTAGTTACTTCAAATTTCAACACCTCCCTGCAAATACGACAGATGATAATCTATTTATAGACAATGACTCAGCGAGTACACCCTTAGCATATTATGATGTAGAAGCTCCTTCTGGCGCGTTAACTCAACAGAAGCGTGGTAATTTACCATTGTATTATCTAATCGCTACTCTCTTAATACTCGCTTTATTGCGCTTTTTCCCAAACTGGCGGCGCTTCTTCGGCATTCGTCCCAAGTCATCCTCCAGAAAACAGGCCTATAATCACAGACGAAATCGTTAGCTACGTTCCACCCTCCCTACTATTTTTTAGTCAGCGATTTAAATCAGCGTTTAACTTGAGCAGGGAAGGTTTACGGCCTTTTAAGTACGATAAATCGTCTCAATTAAATGGAAGCCAAACTTAGTTTTAACAGGTCCATGCACGGTTAATATCGGTTTTTTGAAAACTACATTGTCAAAAGCCTTTAGCATTGTGCCTGGCGAAAATTCACCTAAATCACCGCCATTTTTTGCTGATTTACAACGCGAATGCTTTTTAGCAAGACTTGCAAAATCAGCGCCATTGGCAAGTTTCTTTTTAAGCATTTCAGCTTCTTCTTTGGTTTTGACTAAAATATGTCGTGCACAGGCTTGGGGCATAGGTTTTCTCTATAAAGTAAGAGGGCTTAAATTTCAGGAAACTGATATATTTTTCTTAACTCGATTCATCAGTTTAGGAGCGTGTACGGAATAAGCCCCCTTTGAATGCTCAAAGGGGCTACACATTTAAGACGGAACAATAAAAGATAACATCCCTTGTAGGGATGGTATCTTGAACGCCTCTTTATTGACTTAAGTGGGTAGCCCTCAAAGGTTTTAAACTAATTTTTTGCTACTTACTTTGAATAATCGTATAAGCCATCATAACCGCATCTTCACGCTCGCCATTTTCTGCTTTGTAATAACCAGGCCTGACTCCCACCTCGTTAAAACCTAAACTTTCATATAAAGCGATCGCGCCTGTATTCGACGGACGTACTTCTAAAAAGACACTTTCTGCCTTTCTATCGCTTGCCTTTTCAATCACATGTTGCATAAATTTACGCCCTAAGCCTTGCTTGCGCATAACAGGATCTATACAAAGGTTTAGTACCGTTGCTTCACCGACCGCTGTGGAAACAATACAAAAGGCAACCATCACATCATTCGCATCTTCGCAGACCCAGCAATCATAATGTGCAGCTTTTAAACAGTCATGGAAAATGGCTTCTTTCCATGGGTAATTATAGCCTTGTGCTTCAATTTCTAAGACACGGGGTAAATCAGCTTTACTCATTTTACGAAAGCGCATTAAGTCCACTTGATTCAAGCTATCAGGAAAAACTTTCGCGTAAAACTCTCTGTCAGCATCATAAGTGACGAGTCCTTTAATTTGATTTAATAGATTTTTTATCATTATTATTTTATTTGTTCAAAAAGAGTTAAAGCCTTCTGCATATCTTGCCATGCTTTAGACTTTTCGGTAAGTGAGCGTAATAAATACGCAGGATGATAGAGTGTGAGTAAAGGAATCCCTGCAAACTCGTGCGTTGTTTCACGTAGTTCTGCTAAGGGCGCTTTGCTTGCCAATAATTTATGTGCAGCAATACCGCCAACGGCTATCATTATTTTGGGTTGTACTAAGGCAATTTGGCGCAGTAAAAAATCTTCGCAACTTGCCAGTTCTTTGACTCTAGGCTTGCGATCTTCAGGCGGTCGGCATTTGACAATATGCGTCATAAACACTTCGCTACGGTTCAAGTTCATGGCACGTAACATTTCCGTAAACAACTCAGCAGAGTGATCTGAAAATGCCTCACCTTGTTGTTCGTCTTCCATGCTAGGGGCTTCTGTTACCCAGAAAAAATCAGCCTCCTGATTGCCTGAGCCTAAAACCACTTGCTGCCGTGTCGCGGCTAATTCACATTGCTGGCAAGCACTCATTTCAGCGTGTAAGCTTTGCCATGTGTCTGCTGTTTCCGTGGCACTCTCTTCAACATAGCGCGGCAGCCATACATCAATGCCCATGGCTGAGAGATATTGTAATCGTGTAGAGTTGTTCATTACTTTACTATTTAAGCCACGGCTTTAAGATTGATATGCAACGCTTTTATTACTCGCTGCACAGTATCCCATCTTGGCTGAGTCTCTCCTGATAATGCTTTATATAAATTTTCCTGACTAAGCCCGGTCACCTTGGCTAGCTCTACCATTCCTTTCGCTTTAGCAATATGCCCTAAAGCAACGAGAAAAACACTGGGGTCATCATCTGCATACGCATCATTTAAATAATCAACAATTTCTTCTTCATTTTGTAAGAATTCAACAGGATTATATGCTTTGAGTTCAATAGCCATTATGATTCCTTGATTAATGTTGCTAATTCTTTCGCTTTTTTAATATCTGCTTGCTGACTAGACTTGTCTCCACCACAAAGCAATATAACTAAACGATTATTTTGTATCATAAAATACACGCGATACCCTTTTCCTACAAAAATACGCATCTCGCTTACCCCCCCCCTCTCCAACAGGCTTTATATCACCTAAATTTCCAAGTATCACCCTATCCATTCGGATAGCAATAGCTTTAGCTGCTTGGCGATCTTGTAATTTTTTCATCCATTTGGTGAAAACAGCTGTTGTCACAATTTCGTATTTCATACGGCTCTTGGGGATATATAGAAAACTCAGGCTCTAAAGCCTCATAAGCGGCTTTAACCTCAAAATTGCTTAACATTTTTTGTTTTAGCTCTTTATGTATCAGCACTATACTTTATCCTCAATAATATCCGTTTAATCTGCCAATGCAAACACCTCACTTAAGCCAAAATCACTTTTACTTTTAACTACCCAACTATAAATTGGTAAAAAATAACTTGTTTAGGATGGGTTTTACTACGTACCTGCCTTTTAGGTACGTAGTAAAACCCATCATTTTGCGCATAAAATGATGGGTTTCGCAATAAGACGCTCTACCCATCCTACATTTAGTCTATTGATTTTATTTAAAAAACACCTTAAATTAATGGTAGTGAGCTTACACCTGCGGGTGCTTTTTCTCGCCCTTATCTTCTAATTTATTTAAAGCATGAATATAAGCCTTAGCCGAGGCAATGACAATATCCGTATCTGCGCCTAAACCATTCACCACACGCCCGCCTTTTTCTAAACGCACGGTCACTTCACCTTGTGCATCGGTGCCTGTAGAAATGCTATTCACCGAATAAAGCTCTAAAGTCACACCTGATTTTACAATCGACTCTATCGCTTTTAAAGCGGCATCTACCGCGCCACTGCCTTCAGAATCAGCGGTGAACTCAGCTTCGCCAACTTCAACGGTGACTGTCGCGCTAGGTGTTTCGCCTGTTTCTGAACAAACTTTTAAAGCAACTAACTTATAATGCTCTTCTTCGGTTTCACTGTTGACTTCAGAAATTAAAGCTTGTAAGTCTTCATCAAAAATCTCATGCTTTTTATCCGCTAATTGCTTAAAACGAAAAAACGCATCGTTTAATTCAGACTCACTATGAAATTCAAAACCTAATTCAGTCATACGACTCTTAAACGCATTACGCCCTGAGTGCTTACCTAAAACCATACGGTTTGCTGTCCAGCCCACATCTTCCGCACGCATAATCTCATAAGTTTCTCTATGCTTTAACACGCCATCTTGATGAATACCTGACTCATGCGCAAAAGCATTTGCGCCGACAATCGCTTTATTCGGTTGCACAGGAAAACCTGTAATACTGGAAATTAACTTTGAACAAGTGACAATTTCTCGTGTATCAATGCCTGTATCGCAAGAAAATATATCATGGCGTGTTTTAACCGCCATCACGACTTCTTCCAATGCGGCATTGCCTGCGCGTTCGCCTAAGCCATTAATGGTACATTCCACTTGTCGAGCGCCATTCATCACCGCTGATAACGAGTTTGCAACCGCTAAACCTAAATCATTATGGCAATGTACCGAAAATACCGCTTTATCTGCATTCGGAATACGTTGCATTAAATTACCGATCATCGCGCCAAAATCAGCGGGAATACTATAACCCACGGTATCAGGAATATTTAAAGTGGTTGCACCTGCATCAATCACCGCTTCTAAAATACGGCATAAGAAATCTTCTTCCGAACGTCCTGCATCTTCAGGAGAGAACTCTACATTATCAGTATAACGACGCGCACGTTTAACCGCTTTCACTGCATATTCAATCACCTGCTCAGGTGACATTTTTAACTTCATCTGCATGTGTATCGGTGAAGTGGCAATAAAGGTATGAATGCGCGAACTTGCCGCAGGCTTCAATGCTTCACCTGCACGATCTATATCACGATCTAAAGCTCTTGCTAAACCACATACTGTGCTGTCTTTGACGGTTTCTGCAACAGCTTGTACCGCTGCAAAATCGCCTTCACTTGCCGCTGGAAAACCTGCTTCAATCACATCCACTTTTAATTTTTCTAAAGCGCGCGCAATTCTTACTTTTTCATCACGCGTCATTGACGCACCAGGACTTTGCTCGCCATCACGCAAAGTTGTATCAAATATTATTAATTTATCTTTCATCACATAAACTCCATTCATGGAGATAACTTAGCTCTATTGAACTAATTTTAAAATAGGGGTTGGGGTAGTACTAAGGAGCAGGGCTTATTAAGCCTTCGCTCCTAACAGAATAAAAAAGAGAATATGCCCTAAGGCAGCAAGTAGAGCACTCGCGCTGTATAAGGTAAAGGGCTAACTATTTGTCTAATAGTGTTCATCTAAGCTTCCCGCTCTAAACGCTTTTTGCGTAACATTAAAATAGTTGTGACAGGTCCTGATAAAGCATAGCCAAAAAAGAATAAAAATAAAGCCGTGGCTGGGTTGGATAAAGTCACCGCAAAACCGACCATCACACCAATCATCACTACAAAAGGCACTTTACCGCGTAAATCAATATCTTTAAAGCTGTAATAGCGGAAATTACTCACCATTAATAAGCCAGTGGCAATCGTCACGACCATCACTAACCAAGGCAAGCCCTCAATGCCGTATTCGTATTTTTCACTGACCCATACTAAGCCCGCTAAAATAGCGGCCGCAGCGGGGCTGGGTAAACCTTGAAAATAGCGTTTATCTTCTGTGCCTAACTGCGTATTAAAACGCGCTAAGCGCAATGCGCCACCCGCTAAATGAATAAACGCACCAATTAAACCTGCTTGCCCTAAAGACGATAAAGTCCATAAATACATCACAATCGCAGGTGCCACGCCAAAAGAGACCATATCAGCCATGCTATCGTATTCAGCACCAAAATCACTTTGGGTATTAGTCATTCGTGCAACACGCCCATCCAGCCCATCTAGCACTAGGGAGACAAAAATTAGCACCGCCGCTTTTTCATATTGCCCTGAAATAGCCGAAGCAATTGCATAAAAGCCTGAAAATAAAGCGGCCGTGGTAAACAAGTTAGGTAATAAGTAAATACCACGACTTGGTTTTTTAGTGTTGTTTTGATCCGATTCAGTCATAAGCAAAGCTTTTTTTGAGACGTTACAATAGTTCAGGCTATTGTATAGGAACGTGCATGGAATAACATCCCGAAATTATATAGAATATGAATACCGCAAACATGCAATATTTTTAACGATAAGCCGCCATTTTATGCTGGTACGTGTAAAATACCCCTCCTTATGGATAATATACAAAACGGCATTAGCCCTTATACAGTCAATTTATCAGCCAGCGTCTTAAAGCAGATGATCACGGTGGTACATGATTTACAGCAACTCAGTGAAGCGCCCAACTACTCTAATTTATTAAACGAACTGCCAGCAACGGCAAAAGTCAAAGCAACACATTATTCTGTGATGATGGCGTATGATTTTCATATAGACGCAGCACAACAAGCCAAATTGATTGAAGTCAATACCAATGCAGGCGGTTTATGGTTCGCTTGTCGTAGTTACCAACCAGAAGCACAATCCTTTCCGCAAAAATTGGGCGAAAAGTTATTAGCGACCTTTTTACAAGACTACCGTTTATTTCGCCAAGATCCTAGCGCGACACCCAAATTGATTGCAATTATTGACCAAGACCCACAACAGCAATTTTTATATCCAGAAATGCAGGTGTTTGCAGCCTTATTTGAGCAAGCGGGGATTAAAACCGTGATTATCGACCCCAGCCAAATAGACAGTAGAGAACAGCACTTATACTACCAAAACCAAGCGATAGACCTTATCTATAATCGCCATTGTGATTTTTATTTAGCAAGCGATGCAATGCAGCCGGTTGCGGCCGCATGGCAACAACAAACGGTATGCCTAACGCCCAATCCACAAGTTTATTGCCTGCTGGCCGATAAACAACGTATGGTTGACTGGTCTATGTCTGATATTTTAACGCAGATACTGCCCGAGCCTATTGCCACACGACTGCAACGCGCGATTCCTAAAACACAAATTTTAGGCTTATTAGATAGGCAAGAAGCTTGGGCTGCACGCAAACAAAAAGTTTTTAAACCTATGACTAGCTATGCAAGCCGTGGTGTTTATATTGGTAAAAAACTGACTAAAACCAAATTTAATAGCTTAGATTTCAAAAAAACATTGGTACAAGACTGGGTTAAACCCACGATTACGCAAACCGAAGACGGCGAACAATTTAAAACCGACTTTCGTTTATTTGTTTATCGGAACACAATATTAAATGTTTCCGCTAGGCTTTACCAAGGACAAGTGACTAATTTACGCACCCATAAAGGTGGGTTTAGTAAAATTAAAATCATCGCGTAGGTTTTCTTAAATTTATAGCTTAGATTTATCACCAAAAAATCTAAGCCCCCATAACACTCAATCACACTTTAATAAAAGGTAAAAAAATTGAAAATTGATATATACACCAGCGCCAAAGATGGCAGCAAATACCTCTCTATTCCTGTCGGCAGCAAGCTTGAAAAAGTCGTCTTGCCTAGCGATATAGATACGGATCTTTTAACACTCTCTCCTTTTAAAACAAGGTTAGAAATAGAGCCTGATAAAAAACATAAGGCACTGGATCAAAAAGATATTATGCAACAAATTGAAAATAACGGTTATGCAGTACACGGGACGAGTTCAGTGATTACACTGACGGCGGGAACAGAGTAGCCGCTCTTTAAGCTGGCTCTGCTTAAGCTTGCTCCCAAGCTCTGAGGCTGTGAAAGAATTATCAAACTGGAGTCCAAAACACGTTTTGGGCTAATGACCCGCTAAAGGCACGCATAAAATGCTGGGTTACGTTTGCCGCGCTACGCTAGCAAATCTAACCCAGCCTACATCATCATTTTTATTAAATAAAACAACAACATGATAACGGGTGAACTAAAAAGCCAAGTGGATAAAATATGGGAAGCCTTCTGGACAGGCGGGTGAGTTGACGGTATAAAAACATATAGGGTGTGCTGAGGCACGAAGCGCATCTTTCTTGCTTAAGTAAGTGCTTAAAAAGGAATTTACATGAAAAAAATCAGTCTTTTATTACTATTTTTAACTTATTCACAGTGTATTTTTGCTGATAATCTGAATGATTCAAACCAACTTTTTAACTGGGCTGAAGAAAATTTTCCGCAATACTTTTCGCCAGCCAAAGAAAATACATTTGAAATTGAAAGCTATTTAGTGCGTTATTATAAAAAGGCAGAACTTTATATCGGCACATTAGAACAAGAAGTCTATGTCTATGGTGAGGTTTTTAATGGCTTGCAACATGTGGGCAGTATTGAAGATTTTATAGCATTAAGTCATGATGAAATTAAAGTTATTGAGCAAATAAAGCTTGTGGGTAGCAGTGAATTTATTAGCAATACAGAGGCTTCTTTAGAGCTATTAAAAACCTCAGCCCCTGTTGTTTTTGCAAAAATACAAGACTCTATTGCGACGATTGAACAAGCTGAATATAGTCATATGTGGGCGGGTGAAGAGCCGCCAAGATATGCCGTGGCTGATACAGACTCTTTCTATTCTACACAATGGTATGCGGGAGCAATCGCTCATGAGGCAAAACATTCAGAGTTATATCAGGCGTATTTAGCTGAGCATGGATTGCCTGTTCCAGACAGTATTTGGCGCAGTGATGCAGCGGAACAGCTGTGCGTTGATTATCAAATTGAGGTGTTGAAAAAAATTAATGCGCCACAGTTTGATATAGATTATCTTAAGCAATTAGGTGACTTGGGTGCTGATTTTTAATGTTCAGGAGCCAGTGCCCTCCCCATTTCCTACTTTATAGAGACACCCTATGCCCCTAGCTTGTGCACGACATATTTTAGTCAAAACCAAAGAAGAAGCTGAAATGCTTAAAAAGAAACTTGCCAATGGTGCTGATTTTGCAAGCCTTGCTAAAAAACATTCACGTTGTAATTCGGCAAAAAATGGCGGTGATTTAGGCGAGTTTTCGCCTGGTACAATGCTAAAGCCTTTTGACAATGTCGTTTTCAAAAAATCAATATTAACCGTGCATGGCCCTGTGAAAACTAAGTTTGGTTTTCATTTGATTGAGACGATTTATCGTCACTAAAACCATGATATTATTCTCCCTCAAAATTCAATAGCCCACTTCTCTATATGTCCCAGTATTTAAAACCGCTCATCCTATTCCCTTTATTACTTAGTAGCGCTTGCACTACTTTACCCCCCACTATGGAAACATCGACGAATATGCAAACGGATACGGTTGTTCAAAGTCAAAACGATAAACGCCATTACCAAGCGTTCACTTTGGACAATGATCTCAAAGTTCTCATTATTTCTGACCCAGAAACCAAAAAAGCAGCGGCTGCATTGGATGTCTTTGTCGGTAGTGCGAGTGATCCTGATGATCGCGCGGGCTTGGCACATTTTTTAGAACATATGCTGTTTTTAGGTACTGAAAAATATCCTGACCCTGATGAATATCAAACGTTTAGCGCGCAACATGGCGGCTCTCGTAATGCGTATACGGCTAAAGAACATACCAATTATTTCTTTGATGTAGAAAATGCGTCACTAGAACCGATGTTAGATCGTTTCAGCCAGTTTTTTACAGCACCTTTATTTAATGCGGAATTTGTAGAGCGCGAAAAAAATGCGGTTAACTCTGAATACTTAGGTAAAATTAAAACCGAATCACGCCGCTTTAATGCTGCGATGCAACAAGCTTTTAACCCGCATAGCCCGTATGCAAAATTTAGTGTAGGTAGCTTAGAAACCTTAGAGGACAGAGGAAGTCAGTTAGTGCGTGATGATTTACTCAAGTTTTATAAGGCACATTACTCGGCTAACTTAATGAGTTTAGTGGTCTTAGGCAATGAGCCACTCGCTGTTTTAAAACAATGGGTGACCGAAAAGTTTGCTGCAATTCCTAATTATCATGCTCAGAAAAAAACTTTTAATGAGCCTTTGTTAACGTCGGCTCAAATGGCGCGACAAATTGAGATTAAATCCTTACAAGAAAAGCGCACATTATCACTTACGTTTCCATTACCTGAAAGTCAATCTCATTACCTTTCTAAACCTAGCGTTTACTTTCAATCACTATTAGGACATGAAGGTGAGGGCAGTGTACTTGCTTTATTAAAAGCGAAGGGTTGGGCGGATGAGCTAGGCGCGTCTCAAGGTTTTAGCAATAACGCCCAAGAATCTAGTTTGCATCTAGGCCTTAATCTTACTGAAGCAGGCTTGCAGCATGTCGATGATATTATTGATATTGTCTTTCAATATATACGCTTATTACAGCAAACCGAAGTACAAGAATGGCTGTATCAAGAACAGCGTCAAATGTCAGAGTTACAGTTTCGCTACCAAGAACAACAAGCCGTCAGTGGTACGGTGTCAAAATTAGCGAAAAATCTACAATACTACCCAATGCAAGATGTATTACGCGGTGCGTATATGTTTGAGCGTTACCAACCTGAATTAACCGCGCAGTTTATTGCGTTGCTAAGGCCTGAGCGCGTGCTCATCAGTTTAAGTACGCAAGCGCTTGAGACTGACCAAGTAGAACAAAACTATCAAGTTGATTACCGCATCAAGGTAATTAGCTCTGAGCGTATCCAACGCTGGGCTACATCAGAGATTAATAGCGCACTTGCACTGCCTGTCGCGAATCCTTTTATTCCTGATGAATTAGCGTTAAAAACAGCTTCCAAGCCGCTAGTGACGCATCCTGAATTGATTCAGAAAAGTGCACATCTGGATTTATGGCATCAATTAGATACGAGTTTTAATGTGCCGCGTAGTAGTAGTTTTATTGCCTTGTACTCACCTATTTCTAATGACTCTATACGTCATAAGTTACTCACAACTTTATTAACCAGTACGATTAATAAACAATTGAATAGCTATGCTTATCCTGCGCGTTTAGCAGGGCTGCATTATTCGATTTACCCAACCGAGCGTGGATTGACGATTTCTTTATCGGGTTATGAGCAAAAACAGAGCTTATTATTAGCACGTATTATTGATGCTTTAAAAAATCCTGAGATCACAGCAACGCGCTTTAATATTTTAAAGTCACGTTTTCAACAAAAGCTTAATAACTCGAAAAAGCAGCAGCCATTTCAACAAGTGCTTGCTGAATTGAAACGCTCATTACTAGAGCATGGCTGGACGGTAGAGCAAAGTCAAGCCGCTCTTGAAACCATACAGCTTGAAGATTTACAGCAATTTTCAGCGCAATTTTTACAGCAGTTACATATTACGGTGTTATTGCAAGGTAATGTGACAGGCGACGAGGCAAAGCAAGTTGCAAAGCAAGTGGAGCAGCAATTAATATCTGCTAATAATCCAGTCACTGAGGTTGCCGCTAATCGCGCTATTCAGCTTGCTGAAAACAGCTTAAGCTCGCGTAAGCTAGAGATCGATAATCCAGGCGCTGCCTTAGTTCTTTATTTTCAAGCGCCTGATAAAAGCATTCAAGCACGCGCTGAAGCGCAATTATTAGGGCGTATTATTTCCAGTGCTTTTTTTGCTGATTTACGCACACGCCAACAATTAGGCTATAACCTAGGTGCGGGTGCAATCTCGACTAAAGACCTACCAGGGATGTTGTATATTCTACAGTCTACGCTTATTTCAGCGCCTGAAATTGAGCGTCGCTTTAGAAGCTTTATCAATGGTTTTCAAGCCGAGCTAGCGCAACTTCCAGAAGCTGAATTTGAAAATTATAAAGCAGGATTAATCACCCGTATTTTAGAAAAAGATAAAAGCTTACAAACGCGTAGTAGTCGAAATTGGCGGGAAATTGATCGTGATAATACCAATTTTGATACTAAAGAGTTAATCGCCGCTGCAATAGGGGAAATTAATAAAACTCAGCTTATGCTCATGTATCAAGAGTGGTTAATTGACAATCCACGTCAATTCCGTAGTTATGCCTTAGGAACTAAATTTTCAACCGATGACTTTGTGGATCAATCTTCTTTGATTAAAGATATAGAGGCTTTTAAACGTGATCGTCCGAAAATATAATTAAGATACCCCAGACTATTTTTAATGATTGTATTTTTGAACTATAAAAGTATACGATTCTCAATGTGGTCGGGGTTTAGCAGGAGTCCAAAACGCGTTTTGGGCATAGCCGAGGGGCTTAAGCACATAAAACAGGGTAAAGACCTTACTTTTTTGAATATAAAAACAAATCAAATCAAGCCTCTAAAAAATACTTAAAAAAAACAGTTCAAAACAGTTGACGCTAAAAAGAATCCCTGACATAATAGCCTCTCTTTAGCAAGCCCAGGTAGCTCAGTCGGTAGAGCAGAGGACTGAAAATCCTCGTGTCGACGGTTCGATTCCGCCCCTGGGCACCATGCTAAAGCCAAATAAATAAAGGTC
>WTCM01000195.1 GCA_013138595.1 Methyloprofundus sp.
CCAAATGTTCAGACAAGTTGGTACATGTATAATTAATCGGCGTACAAACGAGATATTCTATGTATTTTTGTTTTGTTATCATGGGGTATAAAATACACCCAAATGCTCAATTTGCGAAAGTCCTATATCTATTGGTGGCAATTATGATAATGGCGTATGGCTAGCACAAGCTGAAGCGTCTTACACCCATACTGATACCCGCTCATTCCCTTCTCAAACCAGTGCCTACTTAAGTGTAGGGAGACGAATCTCAACGGTAACGCTGTATACTTTATATGGTATTTCTCATAGCTTAGAAGACCATTTAGATATTCCAGACCCTATCGTACCTCTCCCTGCATTAAAAGAATTATAGAACATACTAGACTACGCGATAAATCAAGAGTGTGACCTTATTTTAAAATAAGTATGCGCTATAACGATAAAACGTAGAGACGGGGTGAATACCAATCCCAATAATTAATGACTTTAACAGCATCACTTCCGAAGTCTTATCCAAGCTAGCGTCACTGCCATTAAGTTAAGGAAAAAACATAGGATGTGCTGAGGCACGAAGCGCATCTTTTAGGCACTCGATGCGCTTCGTGCCTCAGCACATCCTATATAAAAGTTTCTGAGCTGGGCGAAATTCACCCCGTCCATTACGTTTAATTCAGCATGCTTTACGTTTAAGTGTGTAAAACGAGGCGTATGCCCCGTCTCGCTGAGAAGTGTAGCCCAAAAATAACGTAGCTCCCAAAAAAACGCCACTATTTACCAATAGAAAACTAACCCTGACGCGGCGAAAGATGCTCCCAAGCAAAACTCTCTTTTTTAACCACGTCTTTAAATGCTTCGCCTGTCTCTAGCGCTTTAATGCACGAGGTAAAATCTTGGTACAAATGCTGCTCAGCGACCATACCTGGAATCAAACCCATTCTACCCAACATATCTTTTGGCTGATTTTGCAAGCCGACCATCAACACTAAGACTTTCTTTTCTTGTAAAGCCATCACCGCATCTTCAATCGCATACATACCTGACTGGTCAATATAAGGCACTTTATTCATACGCATAATCACCACATCTACTTCAGGCAAAGCGCGGGTCATTTCTTGAAATTTAGAGGTAAAGCCAAAGAAAATAGGCCCATCAAAATGCTTGATATAAACTTTTTGTAAAATATCATCACTCACTTCTGCTTCATCCATCCATGCCACTTCGCGCACGTGCTCGTCCACAGAACCAATAGAAGATTTATCTTCCACTAAATCGCTCATTTTCTTCATAAATAACATAGAGGCCAGCACCATACCCACTGCAACCGCCTGCAATAAATCAACAAATACCGTCATTGTTAATACAATTAACATCACCACAGCATCTGTTTTAGGCACACACATCAAATGCTTAAGCCCTTTATAATCAATAATACCAATACCGACTGTAATTAAAATCCCTGCTAAAACTGGCAAGGGGATTAAACTGGCATAAGTCCCTGCCCCAATTAAGACGAAAAGCAAAGCAAGCCCATGAATCACACCTGATATTTTGGTTTTACCACCAGAATTAATATTCACCACCGTTCGCATTGTCGCTCCTGCCCCTGGAATCCCACCAATCACTGCTGTTGCCATATTACCCAAGCCTTGACCAATTAATTCTTTATTACTGTTATGCTGAGTTTTGGTCATATTGTCAGCAACGATTGAGGTCAATAAAGAATCAATCGTACCTAAGGCGGCCAAGGTAATGGCAGGAATAATAATCAACATAGGGTCACGCATATCAATATGCCCTAAAGCATCAAAATGCAAAGCTGGCAGACCTTCTGGAATATTTCCAATAATCTCGACATGCAAGCCCATAAAAGTAGAGACTGCCGTTAATACAACCAAAGCGACTAAAGCACTGGGAACCAACCGAGTCACTAAAGGAAAAAGATAAATCGTTGCCATCGTAGCTAAGGCAAGCAGAATCGCTTCTGGATTTGCTAACGGTAAAGCATGCGGCAACTCACTAAAAATATCTAAAATCTTTTTCGGTGAACTCTCCCCTAAAAAGGGGAAAATTTGCAATAGGATAATAATCACCCCAATCCCATTCATAAAGCCTGAGACCACGGGATAAGGCATATAACGAATATACTGCCCTACTTTTAAAAGACCTAAGATAATTTGCACCAAGCCAGCTAGTAAAAAAATGGCAATAATCGTACCTAAAGCAGCGTCTAAACTTCCGTGTAATTCAATTTCTTTAGCAATGACAACAGCAGAAACGACGGTCATCGGTCCTGTAGGTCCGCTAATTTGAGTATTTGTTCCCCCAAACCAAGCAGCAAAAATACCCAACGCAATCGCACCATATATGCCTGCAATCGCGCCCATGCCTGACTGTACGCCAAAAGCCAGCGCCAATGGCAAGGCAACAACCCCAGCCGTGAGACCCCCAAAAAAATCACCACGTAAATTAGACGTGTCTACTCCATTATTCTCACTCATTCACTATGCCTATCAAAGTCAACATAAAGGACTTCACCGATAACAAAAGTGACTTAGGAGCGAAAATTCAATAATACCCGCTCCTTATTGTTACACCTATCACGGTAGCCCTATTCAAATTACTAGGAATTTTACTCTAAATTAAAAACAAGTTTTATCCTAATCATTAAACATCCGCTAAATTACCCTTATCTTCTAACCATGCCTTTCTATCTTGAGAGCGTTTTTTAGCCAATAACAAATCCATGCCTTCGTTAGTATTGTCACCCTCTTCCACAGTCAATTGCACTAAGCGGCGCGTATCGGGATTCATCGTTGTGACACGTAATTGCGAGGGATTCATTTCACCCAAACCTTTAAAACGTTGGACATTAATCTTGCCTTTTAACTTATCCGCTTCAATACGCTTTAAAACGGCTTGGCGTTCTGATTCATCTAGTGCATAAAATATCTTTTTACCCACATCAATACGATATAAAGGCGGCATCGCAACAAAGACATGCCCTGCTTTAACCAAGCTCGGAAAATGTTTAAAAAATAAAGCACAAATTAAGGTGGCGATATGCAAACCATCCGAATCCGCATCGGCAAGAATACACACTTTGCCATAACGTAAATTGCTTAAATCTTCAGAGCCTGGCTCTATGCCTAAGGCAACGGCTATATCATGCACTTCTTGTGAAGCCATCACTTGTGCCGAATCCACTTCCCATGTATTAAGAATTTTTCCACGCAAAGGCATAATCGCTTGAAAATTACGTTCACGCGCTTGTTTAGCAGAGCCGCCCGCTGAATCTCCTTCCACTAAGAATAATTCACTGATAGCAATATCTTGTGAAGCGCAATCAGCAAGTTTTCCTGGTAATTGCGGACCTGCGGATATTTTCTTACGAATGGCTTTTTTGGCTGATTTTAAACGCTTTTGCGCACTTAAAATAATCACTTCAGCAATTTTCTCACCCTCTGCAGGATGCTGGTTTAGCCATAAACTAAAGTTATCTTTTGCCACACCTGACACAAATGCCGCACATTCACGCGAACTTAAACGCTCTTTGGTTTGTCCCGAAAACTGTGGGTCTTCGAGCTTGACTGATAACACATAATGACAATGCTCCCAAACATCTTCAGGAGAAATCTTAACCCCACGCGGCAGTAAATTACGAATCTCGCAAAATTCACGCATGGCCTCTGTCAATCCAGCACGTAAACCGTTAACATGCGTACCGCCCTGCGAGGTAGGTACTAAATTAACATAACTTTCGGTGATATTTTCAGGCAAAGACTCTGCCGTCCAAACAATCCCCCAATCCACAGCTTCATGCTCTGCCGTCATTTTGCCCATAAAAGGCTCGTCAGGGTAAAACTCAACATTGCCTACTCGATCTAGCAAGTATTCTTCTAAGCCATTTTCATAATGCCACTCCCAAGCGTCTTCCGTTTGATCCACTGATAAGCTAATTTTTAAACCTGGACAAAGTACCGCTTTAGCACGTAAAACATGTTTTAGCTTGATGACAGATATTTTATTAGAATCAAAATATCCTGCATCAGGCCAAAAATGCACCATGGTTCCTGTATTTTGCTTACCGACCGTGCCTGTCTCACTCAGTTCTGTTTGCTTTTCACCATCTGCAAATTGCATTTGGTAAACTTTACCATCACGCTTAATTTCTATATCCAGCTGCTTGGATAGCGCGTTTACGACAGAGACCCCAACACCATGTAAGCCGCCTGAAAACTGGTAGTTTTTATTAGAGAACTTTCCACCTGCATGTAACTGAGTCAAAATCACTTCGACTCCGGGCATTTTTTGTTCAGGGTGCATATCCACAGGCATACCGCGCCCATCATCTTGCACTTTGACACTACCATCTTTATATAAAACCACGTCGATACGGGAAGCATGACCTGCGACGGCCTCATCCACACTGTTATCCACCACTTCTTGCACTAAATGATTAGGGCGAGTGGTATCGGTATACATGCCTGGGCGTTTGCGCACAGGGTCTAAGCCACTTAAAACTTCAATGGCCGCTGCGTTATAGGTATTACTCATTTTCTAGTTAATTACTCGGATGTTTTTTCATATATAATAGGCGAATTAAACTATCCTATCATTAAAATTATTTTAATCGACATGCCAAGAAAGAAAAGTAGTACCTTATTTGAAGATTCACTCCAAGGTTTAGAAGACATTGTGGAACAATTAGAGCAAGGCGATATTTCTTTAGAGGACTCATTAAAATCATTTGAGCAAGGGGTAAAACTTACCCAAACTTGCCAAAAAGCGTTGCAAGACGCTGAACAGAAAGTACAAATTTTATTAGCAAAAAATGGTCAACAATCTTTGGAGCCCTTTGACGATGAGTAACGCCTTAAAAGAATATTTAGTCAGTAGCCAAGAACGCGTAGAAAAAGCACTGGAAGCACGCTTACCCTCAAATACAATCTTACCCAAAAGATTGCACGAGGCAATGCGTTACAGCACCCTTGATGGCGGTAAACGTATGCGCCCTATGCTCGCTTATGCAGCAGGTCAGGCACTAGGGATTGCCCCTGAAGTATTAGACGGCCCTGCTTGTGCGGTAGAAATGATTCATGTGTATTCTTTAATCCATGATGATTTACCCGCAATGGATGACGATGATTTACGTCGCGGTAAAGCGACTTCACATGTCGCTTATGACGAAGCAACCGCAATTTTAGCAGGCGATGCCTTACAAGCTTTAGCTTTTCAAACATTGGCACAAGACCCCACCATGACTGCGAGCGCAGAAGCGCGTATGCAAATGGTGATTGCTTTAGCAAAAGCTAGTGGTTCACAAGGCATGGTCGGTGGACAAGCAATTGATTTAGAGTCAGTGGGTAAAAAACTAACACTGCCTGAATTAGAAAATATGCATATCCATAAAACAGGTGCATTGATTCGTGTCAGTTTACAATTAGCGGCTTTATCAAAGCCTGATTTAGATCCACAACTGGGTGCTAAATTAGATCATTACGCTAAATGCATTGGGCTATCGTTCCAAGTTAAAGATGATATTTTAGACGAAGAAAGTGATACTGCGACCTTAGGTAAAACTCAAGGTAAAGATCAAGATAATGATAAACCGACTTACCCTGCTTTATTAGGTTTATCGGGTGCAAAAGAAAAAGCGTTGAACTTACATGAACAAGCGGTGATTAGTTTAGAGGATTTTGGTCCTGAAGCGGATTTATTACGTGATTTGTCTTTGTATATTATTCAGCGGGATCATTAAAAGTCCTGTGTATGTTGGGCTGCCATCATTTTGGCAACCCAACATAGCTTAATGACCCACTAATTCATTCACCATATCGGGGTGGTTTTCCAATATTTTAAATAAGCATAAAACCCCGCCAGATGGAGAAAAACGCCCTTGCTCCCAGTCGCGTAACGTAGCTACTGGGGTATTTATATATTGCGCGAAAACCTGTTGAGATAAGCCTGTTTTTTTGCGTACAGCCCTTACTAATATCTGCTCTTTAGTATGTTCTCGACCAACGATTCCTTGTTGCATTTCTGTGAGGCTTGCTTTTAAATCAGCTAACTCAACACCTGCATCATTTTCAATCGCTAATGCGATTTTATCTATATTCATAATATTTTATTCTTAATTATCTAGTTCCCTTACCAAACAAGGTAGGTTAGATATTTCATCTAATAGCCCTTTTTCTTAATATCTTTAAGAGACATATTCTCAATCTTAGTTTTTTCGTAGATAGCAATTAAGTAAATCACTTCTTGTTCGGCTAAATTACAATAAATCACCCGAAGTCCCCCCGTTTCCCTTTGCCTTTAACCCGATAGCGCACTTTTCTTGCTCCCTCTGAATCAGGTATTACAATACCCGCAAGGGGATTTACTACGATCCAATCAATGAATTCATGAAGCTCTTCTTCGGATAAGATTTTATCTGCTTGCTTTGTAAATGTGGGGGTTTCAATTGCTGTATACATTGATTAATATAAGTGTAAGTTTACTGCCACCCATTATACGGGATGCCCGTATAAAAACAAATAAATCAATGCTACGTCAGTTTATATAGTATGTCAGTTGACTCTAGCTAAGAACAAGACGCATTATAGCTATAGGTACTTTCATCTACGCTACACGTCGCGCAACAACTTTCACAGCCTTCATTACCCTCATCAAAGCCCACACCCCAATATTGGTTTCCTGTTTTAGCGCCTAAGCAAATTTGCTCTCCCACAATGCAGCTTAAACTGTTAGTATCCACTCGGTCGTACCCTGAAGTCGTATAATCGCCCCAGTAAGATTCATTATTATCACTGCGATTCCAAAACTTATATTCGATAGTGTAACCATCATTACATTGGTCACTGACTTCCCATGTCATCACGCTTTCAGTGCCTGCGCCTAAATCTGTGCCTGTAGTCGTACCGCCATATTGTTCAATACAGCCGCCCGCGCATAAGATTTCATTTGCTTCTTCTAAGGTAGCAAAATAATTCCAGTCAGCAATATAATACCAAATCTCAGGATCATTCATACTAATCGCAACAGCACCTACTGCAGAATCATAAAAACGAAAATAATACTCATCACCTGACTCGCTAACTTCCGTATTAGCGATTGGATAAAGATAAGCTGGGTAAGCATTCTCTATCTCATCAAAAATAATTTCTATTTTATCTCGATTAGATAAAGTATCTACTCCGCCCCCACCGCTACCTTGTTGCACATTACTAGTTTCACCATCCCAAGCCACAAAAAACCCCGAAACATAGCCTGTTTTCCATATCGCAACCGCACTCGCTCTATCTAAACAATCTAGTTTTTCAGTGCCTTTAAAACTACAGAGTGTACTATTCCAATTGGGAGATCCCGTTGTATTATAGCCATAGCCTGAATTTGCCTCGGGTATAACAGGCGATAAATACACATAGCCCAGCCCACCGTCACTGCTTTTCACTTCTAGCCATATTGTTGTCGATGAGGGTAAACGACAATTGCTAGCTCCTGCCCATTGATAAGAGCCTGATACAGTAGGCTCTCCCATCAAGCTATCTAATTTCCATTTAACACTAATAGAGCTTGCTGTACACTGCCCAATAGGTACATTATATTTGACTAAGCTACCGCTTCCAGGCCCTGCCGCAAATGAAACTGGAGACAGCGTTAATAAACACAACGCCATTAATAAACTAAAATTTTTCATAAGCTACTCACCCTTATAATTGAATATTAATACTAAATGCACACTAAATACAGCTCACTCACCATGAATATAATCGTCAGCAATGATAGCGTTAGCGTCTCTTATAACAAGGAATTTATGCTACCTATCATGATTTTTATGCCTTCACTCTTTGCTATGATTTTATATCAATATACACCCCCCAATTTATTTAAATGGGTATTAGTGATTTTTTTTATCGCTTCACTATCAGGTTTAATCGCACACTTAACATGCTTTATGAAAGGGAAAGATGTCTTTCTCTGGAAAGTAGACCGTTTTGGTTTTTATTTTCAAGCACAACGCACCCACCTGCTCTCACTAAAACCACCCATTCCACACCCTTGGTCAAAAGTAGCCAAAGTACTCTATGTGAAAAAATACATCACACTAGACCATGAAATGGATTCTGTCAGCCTTAAAAATATCATTATTATTGTAAATAAACATACAGCTCAGACAAAAATATTAGACACCTTATCTCCTAAAATCAGTTTTGACCTATTTAAAGTCATGCAAGCACTCTCACCAAATAGTACAGCCTTCGAGTCCTTAGAAGAATATAACGACAGCTAAGGATCACGTCGATCCAGTCCTCGCAATAAATCTGCTTTAATATCGTCAATATTTTCTAACCCCACTGACACACGCACCAAACTATCTTTAATCCCTGCTTCTGCTCTTAATTCAGGTGTTAAACGCCCATGCGTAGTACTAGCAGGATGAGTAATCGTAGATTTTACATCGCCTAAATTAGCCGTAATGGATAACATTTTTGTCGCATCAATCAATGCCCAAGCGTGATCTTTCCCACCTTTCAATTCAAAACTCACCACCGCACCAAAATGACTTTGCTGCTGTTTAGCAAGTTCGTGTTGTGCATGAGATTTTAAACCTGGATAATGTACTTTTTCGACAGCAGAATGTGCTTCTAACCAATGTGCTAATTCAAAGGCGCTATCACAATGTGCTTTCATCCTGATAGCCAAGGTTTCTAAGCCTGATAAAAAGATCCAAGCATTAAACGCGCTCATAGTCGCGCCACCTGTGCGTAAATACGGATAAATGGATTTTTCTATAATCTCATCACTAGCAATCACCGCGCCACCGATACAACGCCCCTGCCCGTCTATATATTTCGTCGCTGAATGCACCACAATATCCGCGCCTAAGCTCAAAGGCTTTTGCATAATTGGCGTACAGAACACATTATCCACCACCAATAAGCAATCTTTTTGATGCGCAATATCAGCTAAAGCACGTATATCGACTAATTCCATTAAGGGGTTCGACGGCGTTTCTACAAATAAAAATTGAGTATTCGGCTGGATTGCCGCTTCCCATGCGTCTAAATTAGACAGCTCAACAAACGTGGTTTCTACACCAAATTTAGCAAAATAATTTTGGAAAGTAATCACTGTATTACCAAACACACTACGCGAACAAACGACATGATCGCCTGCTTTCAATAGGCTCATACCCACCGCCATAATCGCCGCCATTCCAGACGAAAAGGCAAGGCAACGCTCGCCCTCTTCCATTAAAGCAAGTCGATCTTGAAAAGTGCTGACAGTAGGATTAATAAAGCGTGAATAAATATTCCCAGGCTGCTGCCCTGTAAAACGCAATGCCGCATCTTCTGCGCTTTTAAAGACATAACTAGAAGTCATATAAATAGGCATACTATGCTCATCTTCATGGCTACGCGTATGCCCTGCTCTAATGGCTTGGGTTTCTATTGAATAGTCGTTAGGGTCGAAATCTGTCATTGGGTTTATTTTTGTTATATTCTGCGCATTAAGTATTTACAAAGCTCTCTGTAAAACTCACTATAATGTGTCGTTGTACGGCATCGTAAGTACCTAGGGAAACACATTTAACTAATTTTACGTAGGATTTTTTTTCATATTCAAGGCGCATAAATAGGCGCATAGCTGGCTACGCAACTATTTATGCAACGCCGAAGATGAAAAAAAAGACAAGTA
The DNA here is from genome assembly GCA_013138595.1 of Methyloprofundus sp. Taxonomy (GTDB): domain Bacteria; phylum Pseudomonadota; class Gammaproteobacteria; order Methylococcales; family Methylomonadaceae; genus Methyloprofundus. The sequence continues at coordinate 9,685 of WTCM01000195.1, forward strand.
AAATGTTAAATGTGTTTGCTTAGGTACTTAATCAAGCCGCCTAGCGACGACAGTTAACCAGCTATTATCCTTAGCTTTAATCTTAAAAACAAGCAAAGCCCATGAGTACTCATTTAAACCTAAACCTAGCCGCTGAAAACCTCGCCCACTACTTACGCAGCCAGCATGCCCAATTAGTCACCGCTGAATCTTGTACAGGTGGTTGGTTAGCGCAATGCATCACGGAAATAGCAGGCAGTTCCGCATGGTTTGATCGAGGCTTTATTACTTATAGCAATGCCTCTAAAGTTGATATGTTAAAGGTTGATCACAGCACTTTAGAGCAATATGGCGCAGTTAGTGCCGAAGTTGCTGCACAAATGACCCAAGGCGCTTTGGGTAATAGCCTTGCTGAATATGCCATTGCGATTACGGGCGTTGCTGGCCCCACAGGCGGAAGCAAGGAAAAGCCTGTAGGCACTGTGTTTATTGCCTGTCAAAAAAGACAGGCTGCCGCGCATGTGATATTAGAGCACTTTACAGGCGACCGATACGCTGTGCGCCAGCAAGCGGTTTATACAGCACTACAGTTAATCCCCAGTCTATCGCTATGAAATACCGTATAATACCTCTGAATTAAAAGTGGAGTCCTTAGCTATTTTATCCATTTAATGAGCAGTCCCTTTTCAAGGCATTGCGTCAATCATAAAACACCTTTTTCCACCCTAAATAAGCAACTAAAAAACCATGATAGATTTAATTTTTGATGTCTTACCGCAAATTCATGGCGGTGGCAATCACCAAGGCTCTGGCGCTGTTAAAGGTTTAGAAGCTTTTTTAAGCTTTATCGAATCACTCACCACCAAAAACCCGACAGAAATTTTTGCTGCTTTTATGCCAGGCATTTCTGCCTTGGATAATATTCATCCTTTGCTTGTGCATTTTCCTATTGTACTTTTTACCCTATTTTTCTTTGCCGACACACTTGGCGGCTTGCTCAACAAGCGTCATTGGCGACAATTTGCTACGCCCTTGCTTTATCTAGGAACACTAACTGCTATTTTTACGGTGATTGCTGGGTTTCAAGCGGCGTATTCAGCACCGCATAATGATGCGACGCATGCCATTATGTTACGTCATCAAGGCTTTGGTATTGCCGTGACTGTACTCGCCTTGCTGTTATCATTACGCCGTTATTTTGCTGATGAGACTTTTTTAGAGCGCAAAACTTATGGGTATTTTTCTTTATCTGCCTTGTTGCTGCTGTTGCTAACATTAGGCGCGGATTTAGGGGGCTTTATGGTGTATCAATATGGCGTAGCCGTTGCCCCTGTGATACGAGCGAATACTTATTTGCAACAAGCTACGCCAATGCAAGGGCATAATCACGGTAGTGAATCCGCACACCAACAGGGTGATGCTCATAGTCACGGTAGCAACGAAGCGGCTCACCAGCATGATGAAAATGCAGATGGGCATAGTCATGGTGCGAATGAAGCTGCGCATCAACATGGCGAAAGTGCAGATGCTCATAGCCATGCTAACGATCAGCCAGCACATCAACATGATGAAACGGCAAACGCCCATAGTCATGGCAGTAATGAAGCTGAACATAGTCATGGTGTTAAGGAGCCTGTACATCAGCATAGCGAAAGTGCAGCCGCTCATAGCCACACCAACAATGAGCCAGCACATCAACATGACGAAGGGGCAAGCACTCACAGTCATGATAGCAATGAAGCTAAACATACTCCTCAAAAGCAATACAAGATCGATATTGCCGTCCCTGTTGAGATTTTATATGAACAAGCCACACCTGCTCATACCCATGATCATGGCGGGCATGGGCATAGTCATTAATTGCTGAAAAAATAACGGTGAAAAGATCATTCCTTCTAGGGATAGGTATCTACACATCAATACCCTGTAGGATGGGTAGAACGAAGCGCCTGCCTTTTTAGGCGCGTAGTGAAACCCATCATTCTGTGCATATAATGATGGGTTTCGCAAAAAGACGCTCTACCCATCCTACGTAAATCATTGAAATAATTACCTTCTATGGATTTTATCTTTGGTACTAGAAACAACAACACGCAAAAATATAACCCATGCAAGCAATTGAAATAGATAATAATATTCCTACCCCTAAAAATAAACCGTTTAAATACGGGTTATACCAAGGACAACTAAAAATTAGTGATGATTTTGACGAACCTTTACCCGATAGTTTCTGGCTAGAACTCGCACATAATAATTTGGCTGATAGACAAAATGCAACAGACGTTCACAATGCTTATAAGGAATTTAAAGCTAGCGGTAAAGCAAGCATAAGTTTAGATGAGATGATAAAAGAAAATAGCTTATAACAAAACGTAATTATCACAATAAGGGGCGGAAAAATAAACACATGGCTAATTAATCAAAGACCTGCCCAGTTTATTGACCTTTTCTATCGAGACTGCCCCCGCTGGTTTAGAGGCTGCATCATAGGGGCATGGCTTACAAAAGCTGTGATAAGTAATATACCTTATCGTAATTTAACCTGCATACATCTAAATATGGAGTTGACTTAAATTCCACCTTTATGTCTTTAGGTTTATGCCTAGATGTATCTTTATCGGCTGTTCTCTTGATATGACATAAAATACCTTTATAACATATTTTTAATTTATCAAATTCTGTTTTATCAAATTCTGGTGAACCCTCACTGGCTAACTTTACCCTATCAATAATAAATTGAAAAAATAACTTTCCTGAGCGAAGTTGCTTTAAATAGCTCCCTGTATTTGTTGATTTTAACTCAATTAAAAAGACAATAACATCATAGCCATTTTGAAAAACAAGAATATAATCATTTTTGCTACAAAGTCCTCTTGTGCCTGAATTAAAAAATGGAAAAACAGTATCTTTTTGTGATACTTTATCCTTATCAAAGCTAAAGCAATAAATATTGTCAGAATTGTTAATTTTAATTTCTACTGACAAGCCTTCCTTTGCCTCGCTAAGGCGTAAAGTATTTTGATCGCCCTCAACTAGAGGGAAATAAAACTCTTCATCAATAATACTATTTTTTAATATCTCAGGGAAATTTCTCATTACCCTAGTTACTCCTTTGCATCCTGCATTGCATAATAAATTTCATTAGATGATTTATTAAGATCATTGATCACTTTATCAAATGTTTCAGCAATAATACCTTCATCTTCATCTAGTATCATAGGTGTTATTTTCTTATCATCAAATAAATAAGCAGAAACTTGATTACTTTCTAGTAATTCATTATCGTTATAAGCATATTTACTTTGTAAACCTTTAGCGGCTGGAAAGTCTTTTTTTAGCATAATGAGATTATTTAGTTCACGGATAAAATAATCACTATGTGTACTAACGACAACCTTTAAGCCTGCATTAACTAATTGTGCGAGAACTCGAGCGATTTGACGCTGATTATCAGGATGTAAACTAAGTTCAGGTTCGTCAATCATCAGATAATCTCCTTTTTCTGCAAGGTGCTCTAAATAAAAAACAAGCCCAAATAAGGTTTTAACTGTTGATGAACCAAAATGTAAGGGTAATTTTTTATTGTTGCTTCGGTAGGGAAGAAAAAAAACATTTCCTTGTTCATCAGTCTTATATTTACCATTTAATACCTTTTTTTGTATATATTGGGCATAAATATAATAAATACTCTTTTCTTTTCTTGATCTCCCTATTTTATTCAAAAATTGAATATAATCCTGCACTGGGTCTGCATAACGAGAATCTAAAATATCTTTTAACAGCTCCATAGGGTCTACTTTATCTTTTTGAGCATGTTGCAATAATAAATTACGAGTACTTGATAGCTCTTTAAAAAATAGGTTTAACCCTGCCCTTTCTGCTGGAAGCAGGAATGAATCTTGGGATAAGCAAGAAAAAGCAATATTGACTAGTTCATTTGAAATAAAAGTTTGTAATAACCTATCAGGTATATCTGTATTACTATTTAAAGTTAAATGAATTTTATCGCTATCAGCTTTTTTTTCTGATAATAGGATCCAGTCTGTCTTTTTCCCAAGGGAAACTGTTTGATTAGATGCCTTTTTAATCGCTCGTCTTCGTAAGTCTTCATTATCAAAATTTAAACGTATTTCCGTATTAGAGAACTCATCATCTGTTACTCCAAATAAACGTGGCATATATTCTTTAAAATGCTCTTCAATATGAGAAGTCATCTCATGGATCTTACTCTCTAAAATATCATTAATTGATAGGGTATGTGTGCTATTTTTCTTTAGATCGTTAATAATATCCTTTACAAAATCAAAGCGAATATCAAACTCTTTTTCTAATAAGCCATAAAGAGAATACATAACATAGGTTTTTCCTGAATTATTTTTACCGCAGAGTAAGGTAAATTCGTTTAATGTTACGCTACCTTGTTTAATATTTCCTAGGTGCTCAAAGTTGATTTTCATAATATTTTGATATTCTTATTATCTTAAAGTAAGCTGTTTATATATTGCTTTGTGCTATAGCGTAATTGCGATGTATCGACACTGCTCAATGGCACAAGCTTACACGTAACTATCCTTTCGGTGCAATACTCGACCTATTTCAATAGTATCTTCAAATCCTTAATCGCGCTATTTCTGATGTTAATTTTCATTTTTTAAATACTCATCAAATCAAATGAAATTAGCTCATCATTTCTTGATGCTTTCAGCAACTTTAAATCATCATTGTCTTCTTTTGATACAATTTCTAAGCCATCACCTTTAAAATGCTCAAGTAGCCAAGTGACTTTATCCGCTAACTTATCATCCTTGATGTTTATCGTGATTGATTGCATGATTTATCACCTTCTTTAAAATTTATGCTTAGGATAGCACTCTACAGAGCAATATTTTAACACCGAAAACCCTACTCCCCCCATAAGCAAAAAACTATGTTATTTCTTCGCTTCAAGAGCGGGTATCAATATGTTATTCTAATCGGCTTTATTGCCAATTTTTCTGCTTATAATGAAACGAACCCGAGTCAAAATATGTGGCTTCACTTCCCCTGAACAAGCCGCGTTTGCTGCTTATGCGGGCGTTGATGCTATCGGCTTAGTGTTTTACCCGCCTAGCCCTAGGCATGTTTCTATTCGCCAAGCACAGGAAATTGTCGCGGCTTTACCCGCCTTTACAACCGTTGTGGCTCTGTTTGTGGATGCTGAACAAACACAAATTAATGAAACATTAGCGCAAGTTTCTATCGATGTGTTGCAATTTCATGGCGATGAAACGCCTACCGCTTGCAGACTCTATAATAAACCTTATATTAAGGCGATTAGAATGCAGGAAGGCACCGATATAGCGGCTTTAAATCAAGATTACCATGATGCACAGGGCTTATTGCTAGATGCTTATCATGCGCAAACAAAAGGCGGCACTGGGGAAAAATTTGATTGGGATTTAATTCCTAAAGACTGTACATTGCCGATTATTCTTGCGGGCGGTTTAGAGTCTAGCAATGCCAGTGGTGCAATTAATAGTGTTCAACCTTATGCTTTAGATGTCAGTAGTGGCGTGGAGATCAGCAAAGGGATTAAAGATAATAATAAAATAGCAGCATTTTTAACTGAGGTTTACCAAAGTGACAGAAACAAGTAATTTATACGATATGCCAGATGAACGGGGTCACTTTGGTCCTTATGGTGGCTTATTTATCGCTGAAACGCTGATTCCTGCCGTCGAAGAGCTGGATCATGCGTATAAAAAATATATGACCGATGCGGACTTTATGGCCGAGTTGGATAAAGATTTCCAGCATTATGTCGGTCGCCCTTCCCCGCTGTATCATGCCGAACGTTGGACGCGTGAATTAGGTGGTGCGCAGATTTACCTTAAACGTGAAGATCTAAACCATACCGGTGCGCATAAAATCAATAATACCGTGGGTCAGATTTTATTGGCCAAACGTATGGGGAAAACCCGTATTATTGCTGAAACGGGCGCAGGACAACATGGCGTTGCCACTGCGACTGTTTGCGCTCGTTTAGGTTTAGAGTGTGTCGTGTATATGGGCGCTGTCGATGTAGAACGACAAAAGCTGAATGTTTACCGTATGCAACTCTTAGGCGCAAAAGTCGTTGCCGTTGAATCAGGTTCTAAAACTTTGAAAGATGCCTTAAACGAAGCGATTCGTGATTGGGTGACTAATGTTGATAATACTTTCTACATTATCGGCACAGCAGCAGGTCCTGCGCCTTACCCTGCGATGGTCAGAGACTTTCAATCTATTATTGGGCGTGAAGCTAAACAACAATGTCTAGCCCAAACAGGACAACTTCCGAACGCGCTCGTCGCTTGTATTGGCGGTGGTTCTAATGCGATTGGTTTATTTCACCCGTTCATTAATGATGCGGATGTACGCATGATTGGGGTAGAAGCCGCAGGTGATGGCATCGAAACAGGTCGGCATGCCGCGCCTTTATGTGCAGGTCGCCCTGGTGTGCTACATGGTAATCGTACTTATCTGATGGAAGATGATAACGGTGAAATTATTGAAACGCATTCTATCTCGGCTGGCTTAGATTATCCTGGTGTCGGCCCTGAACATGCGTGGTTAAAAGATATAGGCAGAGCGGAATATGTCAGCATTACGGATGATGAAGCCTTACAAGGCTTTCATGCATTGACCAAAATGGAAGGCATTATTCCTGCCTTAGAGTCTAGTCATGCGATGGCATACACTTTAAAGCTTGCACCGACGATGCAAAAAGACGAAATATTAATTGTTAATTTATCAGGTCGTGGTGACAAAGATATGCATACCATGGCTGCACGTGAGGGAATTGAAATATGAGTCGTTTAGCCGCTCGTTTTGTAGAATTTAAACAATCGGGTCATAAGGCACTGATTCCTTTTATCACCGCTGGCGATCCTAGCCCTGATTTTACTGTGCCGATGATGCACGCGATGGTTACCGCAGGTGCTGATATTATTGAACTCGGTGTGCCTTTTTCAGACCCTATGGCGGATGGCCCTGTGATTCAACGTGCGAGTGAACGCGCCTTAGCACATGGCATGAGCTTACGCCGCACTATTGAGATGGTGGTTGAATTTAGAAAAGACGATCAAATTACCCCTGTGGTATTAATGGGCTATGCTAACCCGATTGAAGCAATGGGTTATGAAGCTTTTGCCATCGCTGCTGAAAATGCAGGTGTCGATGGAGTCTTAACAGTAGACTTACCACCAGAAGAAGCGCAAGATTGTGCAGCTACTCTGAAAGAACATCATATCGACCAAATCTTTTTACTGGCTCCGAATAGCAATGTAGAGCGTATTAAAAAGATGGATGCGCTGGGCAGTGGTTTTTTATATTATGTCTCAGTCAAGGGTATTACAGGTGCGGGTCACTTAGATACTGACGATGTTAAACGCAAGTTAGTGGATATTCGTGCGAATACGCAAATCCCTGTCGGTATAGGTTTTGGTATTAAAGATGCAGAAACAGCAAAAGTGATTTCAGGCTTAGGTGATGCAGTGGTTGTCGGTAGTGCCTTAATCAGTAAAATAGAAGCTAATTTAGACGTGCCTGAACAGGCTAAACAAGAAATTAGTGATTTATTAAACGCCATGCGTGTTGCAATGGATAATAAAAATTAAAGACGGAGCATATTAATGAGTTGGTTTGAAAATTTAGTCCCCGCTGCAATTAAAAAAGATTCTGATAAAAAGAAAGTCGCTGTTCCTGAAGGCTTATGGAATAAGTGTTCTAAGTGTAATGCGATTCTGTATAACAGTGAATTAGAAAAAAATTATAATGTCTGCCCTAAATGCGATTATCACATGCGTATTGATGCGCGTCGTCGTTTAGATTTATTTTTAGACCCTGAAGACCGCGAAGAAATTGGTGGCAATGTAAAACCGCTTGATCCTTTAAAATTTAAAGACAGTAAAAAATATAAAGATCGTCTCAGCCAAGCACAGAAAAAGACCCAAGAGAGCGATGCGCTATTGGTGATGTCAGGCACTTTAATGGGCAAACCTATTGTGGCGGCGGCTTTTAATTTTAGCTTTATGGGCGGTTCGATGGGCTCAGTGGTGGGTGAGCGTTTTGTACGTGGGGTGAATAAAAGCTTGGAAACAGGCGCGCCTTTTATCGTTTTCACTGCTAGTGGCGGTGCGCGCATGCAAGAGTCATTATTTTCTTTATTTCAAATGACCAAAACTAGTGCGGCCTTAACTAAGTTATCGCAAGCTTCTATTCCTTATATCTCGTTTATGACCGATCCAACCATGGGTGGGGTTTCAGCGAGTTTAGCAATGCTAGGTGATATTAACGCGGCTGAACCTGAAGCCTTAATTGGTTTTGCAGGGCCTAGAGTGATTGAGCAAACCGTGCGTGAAACGTTACCTGAAGGTTTTCAGCGTAGTGAGTTTTTACAAGAACATGGCGCAATTGATATGATTATAGACCGTCGTGAAATACGTGCAGAAATCAGTTCAATCTTAGCCTTGTTAACGGCTAATCGCGCCGCCTAAGCTTAGCGTTCTTCATGCACTTTGATACGCTACAAGGTTGGTTGGGCTGGCAAGAAACATTGCACCCTAAAAGTATCGACCTAGGTTTAACACGCGTTTTAGAAGTGTATAAACGCATGCCTTGTGTCGCGAAAAAACCTGTCACTATCACAGTGGCAGGGACTAATGGCAAGGGTTCTTGCATTGCTTTTCTGGAGGCAATTTACCGTGCCGCTGATTACTCGGTCGGCAGCTATACCTCTCCCCATATCGTGCGTTATAACGAACGCATTAAAATCAATGGCATCGCGGTTTCCGATGCACATATCTGCGCTAGTTTTGAACGTATTGAAGCGGCTAGAGAAAATGTGTCCCTGAGTTATTTTGAATTTAATACCTTAGCTGCTCTGGATATTTTTGCCAGAGCGGGTGTGGATATACAACTCCTAGAAGTCGGTTTAGGCGGTCGCCTAGATGCTGTGAATATTATTGATGCGGATGCGACATTGATTAGCAGTATCAGCATAGACCATACCGCTTGGCTAGGCAATACACGTGACAGTATAGGCTATGAAAAAGCAGGTATTTTTCGTACAGGCGTGAATGCTATTATTGGCGATCCAGAGCCACCTCAATCATTGCTAGAGCATGCGCATAAAATACAAGCTCCACTGCTACGTATTGGACATGAATTTAATTATCAAAAAAAGGCTACTGACTGGGCTTTATCTATTAAAGACAAACAATTCCCGGCCTTGCCTTTCCCTGCCTTAAAAGGCGAACATCAATATAGAAATGCTGCTACAGCACTAACAGCTGCTCATACCTTACAAGATAAACTAGCGGTCACTGACAATGCGCTCAGCCTAGGAATAAGTCAGGCAAAATTAGCAGGACGGCTGCAACTCATTAAAGGACAGCCTGCCGTTTTATTAGAAGTAGGGCATAATCCACAAGCAGCCCTAGCCCTAGCCGAGCACTTACAATCTGAATTTAAAGCTACGCCTATTCATGCTGTTTTTACCATGATGAATGATAAAGACTTAGGCACTGTGATTGAACTGATGCAGGCGCGAGTTAAACATTGGTATATCTCGCCGCTAGATAATCCACGTACCAGCAGTGAAAGCGATATACAACAAGCATTTAAAGATCAGCAGATCGACACTATCAGCACAGGTTTTAAAGATTTTACCAGCACATTTCAAGCCGCTAAAAACCAAGCAGAAACAGACGATGGGCTGGTCTTAATCTTTGGTTCATTTTTTTTAGTTGCCGAATATCTCAGCCTTTTTGGCACACATACAACGGGGGCGCAAGTTTCAAAGCAGCCTAGCACTACGCCAGAAAAGCCCCAGAGCAGAACTCAAGGAAAATAAGATGAATGAAACACTCAAACAAAGAATTGTCGGTATCGCAGTCATTACTGCACTTGCTGCTATTTTTGTCCCGATGCTATTTGACACACCCGTCGCTGATCCTAGCTTTAATAATGAGCTATCACTACCGCAGCAACCGAATAACCAACTGACTATTCCTCAGCAACCCGCGAATAATCTTCAAGAAATATTAGATAAGACACCTCAGACGCAAGCAGAAGTCATCTCTCAACCTGTCCCTATACATGTCGACCTACAAGCTAAAAAAATTCAAAAAGCCATTAAAAAACTAACCGTTAAAGGCTGGGTTATTCAAGTCGGTAGCTTTACCCAAGAACAAAATGCCAATGAGTTCCGTGATAAATTACGTAAAAAGAAATTCACCGCTTATGTTGATGCCACCCATACTCCCGATAAAGGTGTGTTGTACCGATTGCGTGTCGGCCCTGAACTGGATGAAAAAATAGCCCAAAACACCAAACAACGCTTAGATGCTATTTATAAAATTAAATCTATTTTAGTACTTGAATAAAGATAATAATGATTTGGATAGACTACGCCATTATTGGCTTAATCAGTATCTCACTGATTATTGGGCTCTTTAGAGGTCTGATAAGAGAGGCATTCGCCCTCTTTACATGGGGGGTTGCCTTTTGGGTGGGCTTAACCTTCAGCACGCCCTTTGCTGTCTTTTTAGAAGAACCTATTGCCGACCCTAGCTTAAGAATGGCGGCGGCTTTTATTGCCTTATTTGTCTTAACTCTGATACTTGGTGCAATTATCAATAAATTACTCAGTGTATTAATTGATAAAACAGGCTTAACAGGCACAGACCGTATTGCTGGGTTACTTTTTGGGGTGGTTCGTGGGGTACTATTAGTGGTTATCCTCGTCATGCTTGCAGGTTTCACCCCCTTGCCCGAAACACCCTGGTGGAAAGAATCACAAATTCTGCCATTATTTCAAGACCTAGCCATCTGGTTAAAATTAAATATGCCTGAAAACATGGCAAGCTATCTAAACTATCAATAACTTAGGACATAATATGTGTGGTATTGCGGGAATTGTTTCCCATCAAAATGTAAACCAAGAACTGTATGATGCACTCACTGTTTTACAACACCGTGGTCAAGATGCCGCTGGAATTGTCACCTGTGATGACGGGCGTTTACATTTGCGTAAAGATAATGGCTTAACACGTGACGTATTTAGTACCGAGCAAATGGTTAAGCTCAAAGGCACGATGGGCATTGCACATGTACGTTACCCAACCGCAGGTTGTGCCAGTTCTTCCGAAGCACAGCCGTTTTATGTGAACTCACCCTTTGGTGTCACCTTGGCACATAACGGTAATTTAACCAATTCCGCACAATTAAAAAAAGAACTTTTTATAGAAGATCAACGCCACCTTAATACCAATTCTGATTCCGAGGTATTGCTCAACATTTTTGCCCATGAACTACAAATGCTGGGTAAATTAGAGCTGAATAAAGAAGATATATTCAAAGCCGTTGCGGGCGTACATCGTCGTTGCAAAGGCGCGTATGCTGTTGTGGTGATGATTCCTAATATCGGAATTATTGGCTTTAGAGACCCGTATGGCATCCGCCCTATCGTTTTTGGTGAACGTGACTTAGGCCAAGGCAAAGAATTTATTATTGCCTCAGAAAGTGTCGCACTCGATGTATTAGGGTTTAATTTAACGCGTGATATAGAGCCAGGTGAAGCGGTTTTTATTGAAGAATCAGGTGAACTACATACCCAACAATGTGCAGAAAAAACGCAACATTCGCCCTGTATTTTTGAATATGTTTACTTTGCACGCCCTGATTCCATTATTGATAATATTTCAGTGTACAAAGCACGTTTGCGTATGGGCGATAAACTCGCGGAAAAAGTTCAGCGTGATTGGCCAGACCATGATATTGATGTCATTATTCCTATCCCTGACACCAGCCGTACTTCCGCGCTACAAATGGCGACAACATTGGGTGTCAAGTTTCGTGAAGGCTTTATGAAAAATCGCTATATCGGGCGTACTTTTATTATGCCCGGTCAGCAAATGCGCAAAAAATCAGTGCGTCAAAAACTGAATGCCATTGGCTTAGAGTTTGAAGGCAAAAATGTACTCTTAGTCGATGATTCTATTGTACGCGGCACAACCTCTGAGCAAATTATACAAATGGCACGTGATGCAGGCGCTAAAAAAGTTTATTTTGCCTCAGCGGCACCTGCGGTACGTTACCCAAATGTATATGGAATTGATATGCCCGCCGCACATGAATTAATCGCACATAATCGTACTGAAGATGAGATATGTACGGCTATCGGCGCAGATAAAATGATTTATCAAGAGCTAGACGATTTAATTGACTCAGTGCGTAAAGGTAATGACAAAATTATAAAATTTGATACATCATGCTTTGACCATGAATATGTGACTGGGGATATAGATGCCGCCTATTTAGAAAATATTGAGGCGCTACGCAATGATACCGCACAGGCAGGCGGACAAGTCGAAACTGCAATTATTGATATGCCTAATTCTATTTAAACAAATCACACTAAAAAGTAGAATACCTTTACATTTAATAATAAGTATATTATAAAAGACTAATATATTTATTATTCAGGAGAATAACATGACAAATAGCGTAAACATCCAACGCCGAACACTTTTAAAAGCAGCTGGTATTGGCACAGCCGCACTAGCGATTTTTCCTAGTTTACTCAGTGCTAAAATGGACAGTATGCGTATAGGCAGCAAGCCATCTGTTGAGTTTAATCCTGATGTAGAAATACGCCTGACAGAAGAAGTCAAAGATGTGGCAATTTTTCAAGGGCCTAAAACACGTGTTTGGAAAGTGACAGGTCAGGTTCTAAAAGGTGATAAAAGCGTTATTACGAATGATGAAGAGAGCTATCTTGCACCTACTATTCGTTTACATAAAGGGCAGAAAGTACGCATTTATTTAAAAAATAAACTCCCAACAGCTACCATTATCCATTGGCACGGCTTACATGTGCCTGCAGTAATGGATGGTAATCCTATGTATGCGATTGCTAATGGCGAAACCTTTGTCTACGAGTTTGAGGTGCTTAATAGAGCAGGAACCTATTGGTACCATGCCCATACTCATGGCTTGACAGCAAAACATGTTTATTCAGGGCTTGCAGGCTTATTTTTAGTCAGTGATGATCAAGAACAAGCCCTTAAATTACCTAGCGGTGAGTTTGATTTGCCTGTGGTCATTCAAGATCGTGATTTTGACGCACAAAACCAGCTTTCCTATAGCGACCACATGATGCAGAAAATGCATGGCTTTTTAGGTGAGCAAATTCTGGTCAATGGTCAACCTAGCTATGCGCTAGAAGTTTCTACCCGTGCTTATCGCATGCGCTTATTAAATGGTTCTAATTCGCGTATTTACAAATTAGCCTGGGATGATGGTACGCCGATGAAAGTGATTGCGACCGATGGCGGTTTATTAGAAACAGCTGAAACACTGCCTTATTTAATGCTAGCTCCTGCCGAAAGGCGCGAACTCTGGGTAGATTTTAGTGATAAAAAAGTAGGCACGACAATGACGCTGAGTAGTTTAGAATTTTCTACTGGCGGTATGGGCATGATGGGTCGAGGAAGCTCACATGCAGGCTCAGAAATGACTGTGCTTAAAGTCCATGTCAGTAAAAAAGTAGCCTCTAAAGATCGCCTACCTAAGCAACTCAGTCAAGTTAAAAAACTACGTGTCGCAGATGCTGAGAACCCTCGTTCACCAAGACGTATCACTTTAACCATGCGCCATATGTCAGCCTTATTAAATGGTCGCTCATATAAAATGAATGACATTCAAGCAGATGAGATTATCCCTGTTAACACCTTACAAGTGATAGAGTTCGACAACGGATTTCATCGCTCGGGTGGCGGCGGAATGGGAATGATGGGCGGTATGGGGATGCCTCATCCTATGCACATGCATGGCGAGCAATTCCAAGTGATTAAACGAGAATCAAGAAAAACGTATAATTCTGTTACTGATGGGCTTTTAGATAAAGGCTGGCAAGATACTGTATTAGTCATGCCTGGCGAGAAAGTCACGATTTTAAAGCCCTTTAATGATTATACAGGGATATTTATGTATCACTGCCATAACTTGGAACATGAAGATATGGGGATGATGCGTGACCTTTTAGTGAAATAATTTAAAGCAAAAAAAGATAACATCCCTTGATGGGATGTTATCTTTAGCACGTACCAGGCTAGTTGATACTAGCTTTAAGACGCTGCAATCCCTGCAATATTGTAGCCACAATCTACATAGGTAATTTCGCCTGTTACGCCTGAGGCAAGATCAGAACATAAAAAAGCTGCCACATTACCGACTTCATCAATGGTCACATTTTTCTTTAAGGGTGCTGTATCAGCCGCTTTACTTAGCATCGATTTAAAATTATTAATGCCCGCAGAAGCCAAAGTTTTAATAGGACCTGCTGAAACTGCATTGACTCGTGTTCCTTCTGCACCTAAAGCAACCGCCATATAACGTACATTTGCCTCTAAACTCGCTTTAGCAACGCCCATTACATTATAGTTAGGAATCGCACGCTCAGCGCCTAAATAGCTTAAGGTTAATAAAGAGCCATTGCGCCCAGCCATCATTTCACGCCCAGCATGCGCTAATGCCGTGAAACTATAAGAGCTAATATCGTGTGCAATTCTAAAATTCTCACGAGTAGTCGCCGCAACAAAATCACCGTCTAATGCCTCTCTTGGTGCAAAAGCGACAGAATGAACAATACAATCTAAACCGTCCCACTGCTTCGCTAACTCAGTAAATACATGCTCAATTTGCTCATCACTACTCACATCACACTCAATCGTGATATTTGAATCACATTCAGCCGCCATCTTTTCGACACGGCCTTGTAATTTTTCATTTTGAAAAGTAAAGGCGATTTCCGCCCCTTCACGATGCATTGCTTGTGCGATACCCCAAGCAATTGAACGAGTGCTAGCTAAGCCAACAATCAAAACACGCTTGCCTTGCATAAATCCCATCTTATGTCTCCAGTAGTGTTATAAACAGAACTGTTTAGTATCTACGAGCTGTATTCATAAGTCCAGTGTTATATATACGTATACTGACTAAACCTTTAGCAGAAGCTTCTAAGCCTCCCCTAATTCCCTTGCATTGCTTTGTGAAAAATAAAAATTAGAGAGCGCAACACCTTCAATGGTATATTCCTGCTCTTGCTCCGTTTTTTCTGGCTGATACCAGTGGAAACCTACATGCTCTTCCCGCTCCAATGCAGTGGACATAGTTGGATTATCATCCAAAGTAAAAATCAATTCTAATGCCTTACGAGAAAATCGTGCACTCCACGATACTTCAAATTGATCTGCTGATTGCAGATGCACAATCTCAAAAGGCATCCCCTGATGATTTAAACGATGATATTCAAGAGTACTCGCTTGATTTGATTCATCACATAAATAGATAAGCGCATCACCACTCATCAATATTCCAGAAGAAGACTGCCTACCAATAGCCTGTAAATATCCGCTTAAACTTAGCTTACCTCCTAACTGTGTATAGGGATAAAAATCACAATAAATTTGGCAATTTACCGCACGAATAGCCGCTTGCACCTCAGTATTTTGCAGCATTCCTCTTGTTTGATTAATAACAGATATTTGAATCATGGTCTCATCCCCTATACGCTATATGTCAGTCAAAATAATGATAATCACTAAACTTTAGACTTATAATGACTATCTTTAGTGCCATAATTTACAGAAAATTAATATTTTTTTCCTATGAGAATTATGAACATTAGTGAAAACATGCGCTATTTCTAATATTTTCCCATAAAAATCATGTAGGAATTACTGATATGAAGCTTTACAATAACAAACATACTGCTAGCGCTAAGAAATAAAATAAACCACGCCAATATTATGAGTAATCTTAAGAAGACCTTAAAAAAACTCCCCATTAAGCACAAATTAATATTAATCATCATGCTGACTAGTAGCTCAGCAATCCTGCTAATGGCCTTATTAATCACCCTTAATCAGGCGGTTAATTGCAAAAATACCCTGCAACAACAACTAAAGACATTAACAGCGACATTCGCCCCTCAAACAAGCCAAGCACTTACACTTAATAATCCCAATATGGGACAAGATATTCTACAAAAAATAGCCTTACAAAACAATATCATCTACTCCGTTATTGAGCGTGATAATGCAGATATTTTTGCCGTCTCTGGCGATGCCTCGATGGGCAACAAATATATCCAACAAGTGGTAGATACACCGCCTTCTTTATGGGATATATTTATATCCAATAAAATCAGCGTTAGCCATGATATTTTATATTCTGAAGGTAATGTTGGTAAATTGCGTATTGTTTCAAATCTAAACAACTTATATACGGAAATACTGCAATACATCACCTTAATGACTATCATTTTAGGCATTTGCTTAATCCTTAGCTTTCTTATTTGCTCACGCTTACAACAATTCATTTTAGAGCCTATTACTGATTTACAAAAAACCATAGACTCTATTGCTGAACATAAAGACTACTCTCTACGCGTTGAAAGCGGTGAAAAAGACAATGAATTAAAGGCACTGATTGATGGCTTCAACCATATGCTAGACCAAACTCAGTTACATGAAAAACAATTAGCTGAAACCAGTAATTCTCTGGAACGTGTTTTAGCAACACGTACCTCTCAGCTAATCTATGCGAATGAAAAAAGAGTATTGTGGCTAGAAACAATGGCACGTTTTTTAAAACATGAACTTAAGAATTCATCTGCAGGTATCACAACGTCATTAGACTGGATTGAGCGCAGCTGCGAACAAAATGAAGATATCCTTAAGTATTTGGAGCGTGCTAGAACAAGTATGAATACCATGGATTCATTATTAGATAGTGCGGCAAATGCAAGCGACTTAGAGGCCAATCTTTATAAAGAAAAACAAAGCAATATAGATATTGGAGAAACGGTTAAAAAACATATCACAGAACTCTCGCCTCTCTACCCTGACATATCAATTACCACAAGCTGCCAAAAAGACTTAATCATATTTGGTAATGAAGAAAGACTGGTTCAGTTGTTAGAAAAATTACTGAGCAATGCGGTTGAGCATTCTGACGCTGAGCAGGCCTTGCCTATTGAAGTCTTTGTTAAGCCTTATTGTGGAAAGGTACAGCTGATTGTTTCAAATCATGGTGCCGCCTTACCTAGAGATAAAGAGACCATATTTGAGCTTTTTGTATCGGCAAGAGCCGCTGAAAGAAAAACAGATGAAAATTTCGGCTTAGGACTCTATATCGTCAAATTAATAGCAGAATCTCATGGTGGTAAAGTGGTTGCGTACGATCGTACAACGGGTGGAACAGGCGCGACCTTTGAAGTCACTTTACCGCTATTAGAAGAGGATAAATCATCCTAGTCAGCCAAAACGACGGCATTACGCCCCTGCTCTTTTGCCCGATACAAAGCATCATCTGCTCTTTTGATTAATGAATCGCTTTCATCATCCTGATAATAACCAGCAATGCCAAAGCTGGCTGTTAATTTTATATAATGTTCAAAAGGATATGCAGCAATCAAGTGTCGTAAATGTTCCGCTAAGACCTGTGCCTGCAATGCATTTTTCTCTGGGCAAAGAATTAAAAACTCTTCACCACCCCAGCGTCCTAAAGTGTCAGTGGGCTGTATATTATCTTCCAATATTGCCGCTAAAGTTTTTAAAACATAATCTCCAACAAGGTGCCCATAGGTATCATTAATATTTTTGAAATGATCCATATCCAATAAAATAAGACTAAATGCGTGATGCTTACCTTGCGCCTGCTTTAATAATATTTCCAGTTGCCGGTCCAGCTTAATGCGATTATTCACATTAGTTAGCTTATCCGTCACCGATAAATGCTGCAGTAAACGATTATATTTTTTAAGCTGAAAATGCTGATAAAGAAAAAAAGCTAATACAGCGACTAAGACAAACAATATTTTAAGTAAACGCTGATAATCAGTCCCTAATTCATAATGCGTGGTCATCCAATGACTGGTAATTTTATCACGCGTTTGCTTATCAACACTGGCAATGGCTTTATTAAAAACACCCACAAGTAGCGCTTCATCATTGCGTACTCCTACGCCTAAATGCCAAAGTTGTTCTAATTTTCCTGATACTTTTAGTTCACCTATATATTTATGTTTAAACACATAGGCAATGCTGGGTAAGCTGCCAATCATGGCAAATAACTGATTATTTCTAACCTGATCTAAGCCTTCTTCCAAACTAGGGACTTCAACGAGGTTAATATTGGGATACTGTAAGCGTAATAACTCCGCATAAGCATAGCCTTTTTGCACGCCTAATGGCTTATCCAAAATATTGGCTATATCATTAATGAATATTTGTTCATAGCGCGTTGCGATCACTAAAGGGAAACCGATATACGGTGCAGAAAAATTCAAGAACTTCTCGCGTTCTGGTGTGCTTAAAACCAAAGAAAATAAATCACAAGCTCGTTGCTGCCCTAATAACAACGATTCTGTCCAAGTTTCAGTAGGCTTTAAGACAATGGGAATACCGATTTTTTCAGCAAATAAGCTCATAAAATCAGCACTCATGCCTATATGCTTACCCTGCTCTATTTTTTCA
The DNA here is from genome assembly GCA_013138595.1 of Methyloprofundus sp. Lineage (GTDB taxonomy): Bacteria > Pseudomonadota > Gammaproteobacteria > Methylococcales > Methylomonadaceae > Methyloprofundus. The sequence goes on from WTCM01000195.1 coordinate 28,227, forward strand.
TAGGGCATCCAATTTGGATCTACACATAAGCTGAGTTGCTGTTTATGCTTTAAATAAGCCTGCTCTTGTTCCGTGAAGTGACTCTCACTACTATTAACGAATGCTTCTTGCGCCACAGTCACTGTTGTAAAAGTGAGCAAGTAAACACAAAAAACAAACGTTAAAAAATGCATCAATCGAAACTATAAAGCACTATTAAGTAATTCATCAAGCTCAGGTAAAGAACTATCTTCCCTACGGCAAGTTTTATAAAAACTCACAAACTCCATAAAAGCTTGTTCTAAATCATCTAAAATTCCTTCCTCATTTTCGCGCTCATCAGGCGCAACATCAGGCGAATCTAGGTATTCTTTTTGTAAAGCAACTTCGCTATTTAACGCTAAAATAGCATAAATAACCGCATTGCTAGAAAGTGAATCTGACATAACTATTTCCTATAAACAGAACGCAGAGCGTTCTTGTATGCATTCCCACGCGGAGCGTGGGAACGAGAACAACATGACTTTAGTCACGTAATAACTCATTAATGCCTGTTTTACTACGTGTTTTCTCATCAACTTGCTTGATAATCACGGCACAGTATAAGCTATGGCTACCGTCTTTCGAGGGTAAGTTACCTGAAACGACAACCGACCCAGCAGGTACACGCCCATAAGTAATTTCACCTGTCATACGGTTAAAGATTTTAGTACTTTGACCGATATAAACCCCCATAGAGATAACCGAACCTTCTTCTACCACAACACCTTCTACTACTTCAGAACGCGCGCCGATAAAACAGTTATCTTCAATAATAGTTGGTCCTGCTTGTAATGGCTCTAATACACCCCCAATACCTACACCACCTGATAAATGTACATTTTTACCAATTTGCGCACAAGAACCTACTGTGACCCATGTATCAACCATTGTGCCACTACCTACATAAGCACCGATATTCACATACGAAGGCATTAAAATTGCACCGGGTGCAATATAAGAGCCATGACGTGCAACTGCGTTAGGCACAACACGTACACCTGCTTCAGCAAAATCTTCTGGTGTGTAAGAAGAAAATTTAGTTTCAACTTTATCGTAATATCGTGTTGCACCGCCATCCATCACACGATTTTCATTAATTCTGAATGACAATAAAACGGCTTTTTTCAACCACTGATTGACTACCCATTCGCCACTGTTTTTATCAGCAACACGCGCTTGTCCAGAGTCTAATAAGTTAATAGATTCTTTAACGGCATTACGCACTTCGTCAGAAACGCTAGTGGGTGAAATGCTGTCACGATTATCAAAGGCTTCGTTAATGATTTTTTCTAATTGATTCATACTATTTTCTATAAAGAGTTAATAAAATTTTTAATGCGATTTTGTCTATTAATCAACCGTGTATTCTAGCATGAGCTGATGAATTTTAAAAAAATAGGCGGTTTAGTGACAAAAGGCGCTAAAATATTTCATTTTTTCACTGCTTATAAAATATCTAATTCCCAATGTCCAAGCCATTTCTTTGCTTATTTCTTGCTCTTTTTAGTTTTAGTTCCACCCTTTTCGCGCATGCGGGTGTCGATCATGGTGATAACTGCTTTGTACATGTAGGCAGTGCTAAATTACGTTTAGGAGGCTTTCAGGCGGAAGAAAAAATAGGCGGTGGCAAACATTACTGCCATTTATTTCCCGCGACAGGGACTGTAATTTTTACGTTTGAAGCGGATATTATTCAGCAGCTTGATAAAAAAATGAATATCAAGTTTCTTGCCGCTGACTCTTATTGGGATGTCATATTTGATAATGCTAATGCGTTTCAGCAAGAACTTGCGCAAACAAGCGATGGCGCAAAAATTCAATATAATTTTCCTACTCGGGGACTTTATGCCATGCAAGTCGAGCTACAAGATACACAGAAAAATTCATTAGCAGTCAGCCAAAATAGCACTCAACGCTTTTTATTTCTGGTAGGTTTTCCCCTTATAAAAATATTGATCTTTATTGCCTTGGGCTTTTTTCTATTGCTGATTTTTGCGTTATTAAGGCAGTTACGAGAAGGAGCTGGTAAGGGTAAGTAAGAATCCCTCTCTTAACTCTTAGCCTTAAAATTTAGCTGTACACCTGAATTCGTATAATAAACGCCAAGAAATCTTTTACTTAAAATATAATAGCATTTAGAGCTTAGTCTACTTTTACTATTGGATTTTACTGTATTGTCGAGTAGGCAAATATAAAATTTAACGGGGAATTTAATGCATACAAATAAAGTTACTTTTTTAATAATACCTATACTGTTAGCCCTTAGCTTTTCACTGCAAGCAGAAACATTTTGTGTTGATAATAGTCAAAGCTTTCAGTCCTCCCTAAACTTAGCCGCTAACAATGCGAATGATAATGAAATTCTCATTGAACAAGGTCGATATATTGGTCAGTTTATATATTATTCAAAATCCAATAATAGCTTAAAAATAGAGGGTGGTTACTCACAAGGCTGTACTTCAAGCGAACCAAACCCAAAAAATACTATTTTAGATGCAGATGAAAACGGTACTGTTCTTTATCTTCAAGCAGAAAATTTAGACTCTAATATAACAGTAGAAGGCATTTCTATTGTTAACGGCTATACAACAAAAGACATTGCACCAGGCTTATTTATAAAAACAGATGGTGATGTAAACATAGACAAAAATCACTTTACTAACAATTCAAGTGAGCATGATAATGCTTTCTATACTAATGATGGTGCTGCTCTTCATATAACGGGAGAGGGTGATCGATATATTAATGGCAATAACTTTTCAAAAAATTATTCAGCTATTTATATTGCTAAGAAAAAGATGGATCCAGTTTTTAACAATGTACATTTTAGAACCGCTGAGACTGTCAACAACATTGAATTTACAAATAATAATGTCAATAGCAGTCATGCAAATAATACCAGCTATAGAATTTCAACTATTTTATACGCTGAAGAATATACCATTAGTGAAAATACATTCGAAAATAATTCAGTGACTGCTCTTTACCTACGTGGCTCTGAAAAACAGGCTGAGTGTTCTATTGAAAAGAATGCATTTTTAAACAATGGTTCTGATCGTTCACAAGTCGGAGCATTAGAACTAGAAAATGGTACTTGTTTGATAAAAAGTAACCATTTTTATAAAAATAAAGCCTCAGTAAGTGGTTCAGCTCTATATGTACATGGTGGTATCAATCTAAAATATATTATAAATAATATAATTGAAGAAAATGTAGTGTTTAATTCTATCAATAACAATAGAGGTGGCGGTGCATTAAGTGGTAGTTTCTTATATGTAGAAGGCAATGAATTTTTAAAAAATAAAAATCTAGGGGTACAAAAATATAGGAACACAGGGACAGCAGGATTATATTGTAAGCAAGCTTGTTATATTATCAATAATGTCATCGCTGGCAATACAAGCGAGAAGAATGGGGCTGGTATCACTTTGCAACACACCTCAACTGGAGCCGACATTTACTTTCTTATTAATAATACTTTCTATAACAACCAGTCTAAGCTTAAGGGTGGAGCGGTGTACTTGATCACTAGTAGAGGTCACTCAGAAGACTATTCATTCCACCTAAAAAACAATATTTTCGATCATAATAGTGCGACCGAAGGAAGTGATATTTATTTTCGTAATGATGATAATGAAAACCTTGAGCTAGGAAATCTTATATTATCTTCAAATTCTTTTTCTCAAGGTATTTTAGGCTTTGTAGAGCAAGCGCCGTCCGGCATGATAGTTGATGATAGTAATATTTTTTCAATGGATCCTTTGTTTATTAATACAACGAATTATCACTTACAAAGCAACTCTGCTCTAGTCGATGCGGGTGATAATAGTGCCATCGAATTAGGCTACTATAAAGGTATTGAGTTAGTGGTTGAAAATGACTTAGACGGTCTATCTCGATTGCGTAATGGACAAATTGATTTAGGTGCCTTTGAAGTTCAATTAGGTGAAGATGCATTCCTTGTCGATGAGACGGCTGCTAAGCATTGTGTTGCAGATTATAATTTGAATAACGAACTAAATATCCCGTGTGTTTCCGTACCAAATCCAGATGGAAGTATCACAATATATCAAGCGGGTTTACAATTAAAATCTAGCAACCCATTTATATTCAGTTTAAGTAGTGCACAACTGGCAAATATAACTCATGCTGACTCATGCCTAGCGCGGTATGAATCGACAGGCATATTGAGTATTCCCTGCCTGACAGTACAAGATATATTTGGTAATTTAAACGAGTACAGTATAGAAATGAAGATTATTACTGGCGCTTCTCCTTTATCATTTGAGCTGATTAGTGCTACGCCTAAATAATTAAGCAGCGTAGAGTCATTAGTTTACGCAAAGCCAATAAACGAGAACACAAGCCTATGCCCAAGCTTAAAAGCACCACTATTATTCCTACAGATCAGGAGGAGGCAATCATTAATGCAGGAATTGCCTCTGATCCCGACACCTATGTAATGACAGCCGCTGAGTTTGCTGAACTCAAACCTGTAAAAATGGGTAGGCCTAAATTAGCCACGCCCAAAAAACCCATTAATATTCGCCTATCCCAAGAGGTAGTTGATTATTTTAAGGGGACAGGAAAAGGCTGGCAAACCCGCGTAGATCAAGTGCTTAAAGAATATGTAGCTCACCAGTAAAACAATAGGGGGAAGTAAACCCATCATTTTGTGCCCTATAATGATGGGGTTCGCAAAAAGATGCTCTACCCACCCTACTTAAACTAAGTTATGAATTCTCTTTCCCTTGAAACCATAGTTCCAACATCATTAAGATCCAAATTAATTCACCATAATAAGCGGCGTGAATACTTTGATGCATCTTCACCGCATTATCCAAAAATTCTTCTTTAAAATAAGCACGCTTTTTAAGACTGTTAATACTGTCATAAGCAAGCTCTTTTAAGGGCTGGTAATCTTTTAACCAAATCCCAAAAGGCAAGCCAAAGCCGTGTTTAGGTTTATTAAGAATTTTTTCGGGTAAAAAACCTTGCATCGCTTGCTTATAAAACTTGCGTAAAGCTTTAGACTCTAATTTATCCGCTGTTGGAATTTGGCATGATAAATCAATAATTTCTTTGCTTAATAAAGGATACCTGACCGTCACCCCTGCCATTTCACACATTTTATTGACTTTGACTAGGTCATTATCATGCAAAGTACTTTTCCAGTCGGTAAAGAGCATCCTATTCAAACTACTCGCTTGCTCAGGGCGGTTATAAGTCTCGCGTAAAATATTTAAAGGCTGTGCCGTATCAATTTGTGCTAAAAAGTCCTCTTGAAACACTTCATTACCCGCATGTCTATGCAAAAAATTATAATCCTGCAAACGGTCTGGCAACGGGGTATTGGCTTGGTCTATATAACGTTTCGCTTTGAAAAACAGTTTTTGCTTCGCCAGTGACTCAGGCATATGGTTTAAAAACCCTTCCATACTAGCGCTGACAAACTTAGGCACTTGCTGGTAATAGCCAAATACAATTTGCTGCGCATAACGTTCATTACCCGCAAAAATCTCATCTCCGCCATCCCCACCTAAAATCACACTGATACCGTTTTCTTTTGCTACTTTTGCGCAATAATAAGCGGCTAATGCGGATGAGTTTCCAAAAGGCTCATCATAATAAGCGGCAATACTAGGAATCGCTTTAACGGTATCTTCAGGGGTTAAATAATACTCATGCTGACGGGTTTTAAATTGTGCAACGGCCACATTTGCATATTCAATTTCATCATAGCCATCAACGGGAAAACCCATAGAAAAGGTTTTTGCCTTATTCGGATAAACCTTAGATAAAGCACCTGCGATACTAGAGCTATCTAGCCCTCCGCTTAAAAAAGCCCCTGTGCTATCTTCACCGACAGATAATGTTTTAACTGAGGAAATTAATTTTTGTTGTAATTCCTCACCCATTTCAGCAGCAGAACGTGGCATAGTTTCTTGAAAATCGGGCTGCCAATAGTACTTAAGCTGGATTTTTCCATCTTGATAAATAAGGGCTTGTCCCCCCTCTAACTTTTTAACTTGCTGGTAAATAGTATTCGGGCTAGGACAGTGGTGAAAATACACATAATCATAAACCGATTGCGCTGAAATATCAGACTTTACTTCGGGGTGATGAATAATACTATCGGCGGTTGTGCCAAAGACTAAGCCTTTATCTGTTTCTGCATAATAGAGGCTGGTTAAACCGATAGGGTCTGTTGCTAAAATCAGCGTTTTAAGTGCAGGGTCAATAATGACTACTGCTTGCTCTACAGACTTTGACTCTAAAAAGCTCGCCCCTGATTTTTTATAACTCCTAATGATGTCACTTGCTGGGACACTTAGCTCAGTGTTTCCCGCATTAAGCAGTAAAACGCCCTGCTCTTCATGCAAGGCATGCTCCGCAGCCGCTAATGCAGAAAACTCAGAGTGCTGAATGCTTACACCCGCTGTTGTGTAACTAGGTGCTTGCGCAATATGTCGCTTTAATAATTGTGCGGCATCTTTGCCTTTTATGAGGGTCTCTACCCAACCTGCTAGTAATGTCATGTTCTATCCATTATTTTTTCTTATAAGCTCCAGCTTAAAAATAAGCACTATAAGCTCAATTAAATTTAAAGTTACTTTTTAGCGCTCACTTTCTCAAACAGCGCGCGCAGTAAATTAATCGTTGCCTGCCATGAAAAACCTTCTGCATATTGCCGAGTTGATGCTCTACTAGGCGCATTATCTGAAAGTTCTTTCACCCCAGCCGCGATAGCATCAGCACTTCTTTCATCAATTAATACCCCTGCTTCAGCTTGCTGCACTATTTCGGGCATGCCCCAAACATTAGTGGCAATAACAGGTGTACCACATGCCATAGATTCTAATAAAACATTCGGCCAACCTTCACGGCTAGACGCTAAAATTAATATATCGGCAATATTATATATATCCACTAATTCTTCGTGCGTTAAAGTACCTAAGAAAAACACCCGCTCTTGCAACTGCAACTCATTCACTTGCTTGCTTAATGATTGCCGTAACTCACCGCCGCCCGCAATTAATAATTGATCATCAGGTAACTGCAACATTGCTTCAATAATTAAATGGTGACCTTTTAATTCAATTAAATTCCCCACCGATAATAAGCAGCGCCCCTTAATGCCCTTAAGCTGTCTTAATGCTTGCCTATCTTTAGGTCTAAAAAAGTCCAGATCGACCCCATTCCTTAAGGTATGAATTTTATCTTCATCGCTTCCTAAAGCAATCAGCTCCTGTCTTAAAGCATTACTGACGGTAATCGAGGCTGCGGCTTTATCAGCCGCCCAAAGAATCATTTTTTTAGCCAGTGGAATTTTTGGAATAAAGGTAATGTCACTGCCTCTTGCCGTGATCACCACGGGCTTTTTTAACCACGTGCCTAGTATCGCTGCTGCGACACCATCAGGGTAATAATAATGTGTATCAATTAAATCAAAGTCATCCCCCTCTTTCAGCATTTTTTTCATCACTGGATATGCCGATATAGCGAGTAATAAAGGCGTTAGAAACATACCAATTTTGGGAATAACGAGGTAGCGCGGGTGCTCAATATCAATACCGTAGCTCTGCTCTTTTCGTGCTACCTGTGCATATTTAGCATAAGCTCCAAACTTATCTGACTTAAAAGGGAACCACGGAACAGGCGCAATCACCTTAAGCTCAGCATCCCCTGCTTGTAAAAATTTTCTCAGTCGTTGCTCGACAAATATCCCATGTCTTTTCTGTACATGGTTAGGATATAAAGTCGTAAAAGTAAGAATTTTCATTTTTATAATGTCGTTAAAATAAGATGAGCGCTACAACTCTAAAAATGAATGAAACATCATTAATGACCACATTGTGGTCGCATGATCTCGTATACCACTTTGATGTTGCTTAACAATGGTGGCTAGATAATCAGGATCAAACAAGCCTGAATCGACCATTTTCTCACTCAACAATGACTCCTTAACCTGCTCTTTTAAAGGCCCCTTAAACCAGTCAGATAAAGGAATACTAAAGCCCATTTTAGGGCGGTATAAAATATCATTGGGTAAATAAGGTTCAAGGCTTTTCTTAAAAATATACTTGCCTTCACTGCCATTCAATTTTAAATCGGGCGGTAGTTTTGCAATCCATTCAACTAGCTCATGATCTAACAAAGGCACTCTAACTTCTAAAGAGTGCTCCATACTTGCTCTATCTACTTTAGTTAAAATATCTCCAGGCAAATAGGTTTTAATATCTAAATATTGTACTAAAGAGCGTGTATCATCAATAGGCGCATTTTTCTGGTGTCGTCTAAAGACTTCAACCGCTTGATAGCCTTGCAAATTACTCTTAAGTTGCTGGCTAAATAAATTAGAGCGTACTGCATTAGAATTGATCGAGACACTATGAAAATAACCTTCGACTGAGTCACGCGAAATAGACTCAAAAGTTGATTTTGCACGCAAGACTTTAGGAGCCCAATCTGCTTTAGGATAAACACTGCCCATAAAGCCAAACAAAGGTTGACGAATCGCATCAGGCATCATGGAACGCATACGGTCTTCATAAACCTGCCAACGATAGCGTCGATACCCTGCTAAATGCTCGTCCCCCCCATCTCCCGACAAAACCACCGTTGCCTGCTTTTTAGCCATCTCACAGACACGATAAGTCGGTAATGCAGAGCTATCCGCATAAGGCTCATCATACATACCTGCGAGTTTTCCAATCAAGCTAAAATCAGCAGGATCGACTTGTTCCACACGATGCGATGTTTGATATTGCTCGGCAACTTGTGCGGCAAACTGTGACTCATTAAACTTCGCATCCCCAAAAGAAATTGAGCAGGTATTCACAGGCTCTTCAGTTAGCCCAGCCATCATTGCCACAATCGCACTGGAATCCACGCCGCCCGATAAAAAAGCCCCTAAAGGAACGTCTGCAACGGTACGAATAGCCACCGCTTCACGCACTCGCTCAACCAGTTCCTCGGCTAATTCCTGCTCAGAGGCCTGTAAGCTACTATCAAATTGTATATCCCAATATTGTCTAGGCTGATAAGCCAAGTCACCACGCTTAATATTTAAGCAAAAACCAGGCTCTAGTTTATAAACATGCTTATAAATCGTTTTGGGGTCAGGAATATAACCAAAGCCGAAATAATCTTCAATCGCCGTTGGATCCATCTCTCTAGGTAATTCAGGATGCTCTTTTAAGGCTTTTAATTCAGAGGCAAAAATAAACTGCCCATTATTCAGTTGCGCATAATATAAAGGCTTAATGCCTAAACGATCTCTTGCCAAAAATAAAGTTTGTTTTTCTCTATCCCAAATCGCAAACGCAAACATACCGCGCAAACGTAAGACACAATCTTCACCCCACGCTTGCCAAGCATAAACAATCACTTCAGTATCACAATGTGTTTTGAAGCGATAGCCTAAACCCTCTAATTCTTTACGTAATTCAGGAAAATTATAAACCTCACCATTATAAGTCAGTACCACATTGCCATCTTGGCTATGCATCGGTTGCTGCCCGTGAGATAAATCAATAATGGATAAACGTCTATGCCCTAAACCTAAGCCCGCCTCTATGTACAAGCCCCCTTCATCAGGGCCACGATGAAATTGAGCCTCATTCATCTGTGATAATAATTCACGATTAATTTCTCTTTTTGCACTTATATCAAAGATACCGACAATGCCACACATATTACTTCCCTTTTAATCCGAATGAGTCATACACGGCAACATACTTATTCACCATCGCTTGAATTGAAAACAAATCTAAAACCCTTTGCTGTGAATTTTTACCTTGTATACGTCTTTTCGGCTTATCCACAATCAAGTCTAATATTGCTGTTCCCATAGCCTCTGGGTCAGAAGCAGGCACTAAGGCGCCTGTCTTCCCCTCTTCGACCAACTCAGGGTTGCCACCCACTGCTGTTGCAATCACAGGTAAACCACTCGCCATTGCTTCTAAAATCGTATTAGAAATCCCTTCTGCTTGTGACGGTAAAACAAAGATATCTAAGGTACGCATAATATCGGCAATATCAGCCCGATCACCTGGTAACCACACGTAATCTAATAACTGTTTTGCCGCTAGTAGATCAATTGCTGCTTGCCTAAGCGGACCTGCTCCAATCAATAATAAATTGACCTGCCCTAGTAATTCAGGATGCGCCTCTAATAAAAAGATATAAGCACGTACCAGAGTCAGTTGGTCTTTTACGCCATGCATTCGCCCCACTGTACCGATATAAATATTGTTTTCCTCTCTGGCAAGAAAGCAATCT
>WTCM01000051.1 GCA_013138595.1 Methyloprofundus sp.
CTGCTGCTTAACTGCCCCCCTTATTTTTTTTTCAAGCTTAATCTCTGATTTATTAGCCACTGAATATTTATCTGTTTGCTGTCGAGTGCTATATTGGTCTCGGGCTGATTCAAAAGAATCACTCTGATCACGTAGTATCAGCGTAGAAACAAGAATAATGATAAATAAAAGGCATATTTTCATCAAAATAAAGAATTCCTTATGGGCTAAGCTTATTGATGTCAAAGCATGACAAAAGATCATGTTCATATCAAAGGCTTAAATGGATTACGAGCAATGGCTGCACTTGCTGTTTTTGCAAACCATTACGGACAAATCATTTTTGTGGATCAAACATTAGGCTATTTTGATCTAGGAGTGCTATTGGAAAATGGAAATGTGGCTGTCTCATTATTTTTCACCTTAAGCGGTTTTTTGCTTAGCCTTCCTTTTTGGAGTCACTTACTTTTTGCCACTGCTTGCCCAAAGACAACAACTTACCTATTACATCGCTTAGCCAGAATAGCTCCCGCATACTATCTATGCTTAACGCTACTAATATGTTTTGAGAATGGCTGGCAGTTTGCTTTAAGCCATCCAGATGTCGTTTTACATTATATGTTTTTATTTAATTTTACTGAGTTTTCTATCTTCAGTATCAATTCTGTTTTTTGGACACTTGCGGTAGAAATGCAGTTCTATTTTTTACTGCCTTTACTTTTTATTATTTTACGCAAACTCCCAAAGCAACCGGTGATCCTTCTGTTGCTAATCATTTTGGCGAGCTATATTCTGAACGACTTGCTCATACACACATTTAAGGAAAGTATTGACTGGCCGTGGGACACCAAGCTGCTCTGGATTCGCGTCCATGGAGCAGTATTAAACCATTCAGTCTTAGCGCATTTGCCGCATTTCTTATCGGGTGTATGCGCTGCTAGCTTTGTGACACAGCAGGCAACAGTCACGCCTTATAAAAAACATTATGATCTTATTTTTTGTGCTGCATGCTTATTGCTTATAAGCATCTTAAGCACTCCTATTTATGAATATATTTTAATCCCTGCAGCGCCTTATGGCTTTCCAATCACTTCTATACTGCTTGTTTTAATCATCCTCTCGACACCTCAATCATTATTAGCGGTAAAAATCCTTGATAGCCTATTGTTCAGAAAGCTAGGGACGCTCTCATACGGCTTTTATTTATACCATTTGCCTGTCTTTAATTATTTATATGAGCTCATGCAAAATTTTGGCTATAGCGCCACTGTTCATTGGTTTGTATTCATAGTCAGTAGCTTTATAGTAACGCTGATGATCGCTTTCATTTCTTATCGTATGATTGAACAACCTATACTGCGTAAAATTAAACACCATCCAGCGCAGAAGCTTAATACCTAGCTAAATGTTCAGCTATTTTGGGGTCAAGACCTACTTTCCATTCGGGTGGCATCAGCGCTATTACTTTTTTAAGTAAGTCGGCTGCGATGGCTTGTTGCTCTGGATTAGCTCGCTGTGCAGCAACGGATAGCCATAAATAAGATTTAGCCAGATTTTTAGCAGAAGGAAGGTCGTTTGAGGCATCCAACTCTAGCGTTAAATAAAGCTCCCCAACGGGTAAATAAGCAACACGATAACCTTGACTAGCGGCTTTCTCAAACCAGTAACGCGCATCAGATAAGCTTGTTTCTTTAACCACTCCAGCTCGAATCATTTTTCCTAAATAAAATTCAGCTTCTGCCTGATTGAGCTCTGCTCCTGCGATAAACCACTGCAAGGCTAAAGCTGTATCACGAATCAGCTCTTCGCCTTCAAGTCGCCACCGCCCTAATTGAATCATTGCCTGAGGGACTCTTTTTTTAGCTGCTATTTGACAAAATTGCAATGCTTTTTCTGGGCTTTTTTCAACCCCTTTACCTAACATATACAGGTTCCCAAGCGAACAATAAGACAGATAAGAGCCCAATTTCCCTGCCTTGCGATACCAGTCTGCAGCGGCACTCAAATCAGCCGCTTGTTTTAATCCGTATTCTAAGCATTTAGCATATTCATGAGCCGCAGTCGGAATACCCCCTTTTGCTGCTTTCTCAAACCACTCACATGCTAAAGCTAAGTCAACTGAACGCCCCAAGCCCTGCTTTAACATCAAGGCCAAAGAGAACTGCGCTAAGGAGTTCTGACTGTTATTTTCTATATCAGTAAAGAGCTGAAAAGCTTGCTCATAATTTTGTGCAGATAAAGCGTGTTGTGCTTTTGTTAAATCACGACGAGTGCCCGCCATTGTTGATATAGACAGACAGCACAAAACACAAGAAAGAAAAGTCAAACGAAATAGTTTCATATTCATGTCATACTTAGTTAGCCAGTCAAATGCTTAGTTGTGACATTTAAAAAATCACCCTTAAGCCTCAAGAAATAAAGCTCAAGGATGATATTAATTGACTAAGCAAGCTCTCATTATCAAGCTAATTTCTCGAAGGGAAAGTCCCCGTTAGTGCAATAATATAATTTACTGCTAAATATGGGTCTCTAATCGAAAAAGACTGATTGCCACCTGTATTTGCGGCACTGACAGCAAGTGAGTCTGCGTGCATATCAACATTGGGAGCGCTGCTACTGTAATTATTTGAACGTGATTTTGAGGCTAAGCTGTGACTACTAGGCATTGTGCTGTCACCACTAACATCTATGCCTTTAAGCACTGCCGTCATTGTATGCGTATGACTTGGCATTTGATTAACGCTTAAAGTCCTCGCTTCCTGCCCTCCTTTCTGCCCCAAACTGATTGAACTTAATCCAGGACCATTACCAGGATGTATAGCAACTCTTCCTCTTAAATCTGGAAGCCCAAAAGTAGTACGCCCATCGCCTCCATAGGTCGTACCAAGCAGAGAAAATAATGCTGTATTCTGACTTATGGGTAATAGTTGACCGTCACATAGCGCATACCCACGTGGCGCAAAGTTACTTCCAAACATTTTAATTTCTGCTATAAATGGCTCAGAAGCGGCTGCAGGAGTACTCCACATTAAGCTGCTAGCAAGGATGCTTGCCGCTGTTAAAGCAAGGGCTGTTGATTTTATTGTTTGATTAATCATCATTATTCTCCAAAAATTAAGTTTGTACCGTTTAAACAGATGTCACCTTACGTTGACGAGAGAAAAAAAATCCAAATAAAGCAATATTCATTAGAGCTAAAATTCCCGGAGCAGGTACTGTAATCGGCGGGCTGGATTGATCGGTTACAGATAACACATTAAAGCTAAATAAGGACTCAAATTCAGCAGTACCCCCATTAAAATCACCGCCCTCCAGAGTCCAAAATGAGCTTAAACTGATAGTATCTGATGCGCTTAATAACAAAGTAAATTCACCTGTGCTGCTAGCGTCTAACAAACTCCCTCCAAAATCACCATTGAAAGTGCCACCAATACTATTACCATTCACCGTATCAGATACTAAATCTGTAAAAAAAACTTCCGCCCCACCGATAGAAAAAGAAAATTCTGAATCAGAGAAAGCATCAGCACCCGTGGTATTAACAGAGTTACTATAATTGAGACCTAAAATAACTTCAAAATCTGCAGTAGAGTTATTAGTAATCGTGAATTGATTGTCAATACCTATGGAAAATTCGCCATTCGTTGCACTGCCAGAACCACCAAAACTAAAACCATCACCGATATCGAAAAGAGTTCCATTAAGAGGGTTAGAGCCTGTGGATATTGCGCCTGAAAATATTGTGGATGTCTCTACACCACTTTCAGTATTTGTCATTTGTCCCGAAGTATTTCCAGAACCAAAACTATCATCAAACGTCGTTGAGCCAGTAATCGATATACTAGAGTCAAAAGGGACAGCATTCGCTGCTTGGCTTAGAAATAGTGAGCATAAAATAGTTAATTTTAGTTTATTCATTGGGCTTCACCTGTTTTTAGGGTTCAAATAAGACCTGAATTTACATTATTAAGTACATAAGCCCTGAAAATAACGGCTAACAATACACCCTTAAATTAGACTATGTCACCGTTAAGTATTAACAAGCTCCGAGAGTGATAACAATCGCTCAGGGAATAAACTTTAGTTCAGATCCATTACTTTGTACCAACTTAAAGAGTTAGGTCAATATTTGCTTACTACACTATGAAAGTAATCTAGTCATAACTTAAAGTGGCAATGATAAGCATTTATATTTATATATACTACGTTCCTTAATCACTCGCCGCTCCTGACCAATATTAACTAGTTGATGAGGTCTATTTCAGTTTTACAAACCGCACCCTAAAATAGGCTTACCATCTCTAACAAGGAGGTTTTTCAAGTCTAGCACTTGCTTTAATAGGTATCAAGAACAGTTTTACTAATGGACTTATTACCCAGTACAAGCTTTACGCTTTTTTTAAGCGCTCACAAGCGACTAAAAAACATTTATATTACCTTGCCATAACACGCATTAGGTAGCCTTGTTCAATGGATGAGCTTGTGATAAATAATCACTGCGTACACCTTATGTTATTTCAGCCTCCCTCCCCACAGCTACCGATGCAAAAAAAACGCCATTGATACTCATAGCTCCCCCCCTTTCAGCAAAACCAGCCCCTACTAACAATTCATGTTAAAATCCAGCACCGCGTATGTGGATATGTCATATCTTTAGCATATATCAGTAACGCCTAATAATAAAAAACAAATAAGGGGAAACTATGTGTTGGAGTGGTGAAGCATCGGCTGTATTAGCAACGGTCGGTTTAGCAACAGCGGCTTATGTCGCCATTAAAGGGGAATCTAAAGAATTATGGATTCCACTGACTTTTTTTGCACTGATGGAATTATTACAAGCCTTCACCTATGTTTATATAGATGATTGTGCCTCCCCGACCAATCAGATACTCACCTTATTTGGTTATCTACATATCGCCTTTCAGCCATTTTTTATCAATATGGTGGCCATGTACTTTATTCCCGAGAGCGTTAAACTCAAAATACGTACCACCGTCTATACCTTATGTGCCGTCGCCGCACTTGCGATGATCGTCAAAATGATGCCTTTTGTCTGGGCTGGGCTTTGTGTGATTGGCACAGAAGCGGTTTGTGGTACACAGATCTGTTCTACTTCAGGTGCTTGGCATATCGCATGGCAAATCCCTTTAAATGATATTATGTCACCGCCTGTTTCATGGCTACCAGGTTTTGAGGGTGGTTTACATGGCTTTGCTTACCTATGGGTAGGTTTTTACTTACCGATTCTTTATGGCTCATACCGTTTTGTGGCTTTTCACTTTTTAGTCGGCCCGTGGATTTCAGATGTCTTAACAGATGATCCTAATGAATTTGCTGCTGTTTGGTGTTTATTTTCGATTGCTTTATGTGTGTCTATTATCAAATCGCCCATTAGGAAATATTTACATGTTTCGAGGTGGACATTTTATCCGCATAGGGTTAATGACGCTTTGTAGCTTAAAGTACCGATTCACTTAAAAATATCACTAAGCTAGGCGGGGCATTCACCCCGCCCGTAACGTTTATCGTTAATATGCCTTCTAATATCAAACGCTTGCAACGAGACGCATGCTTAGATAAAAATCCACCCAAAACGCGTTTTGCACTCCAGTTTCAGCCCCCCCACTTAACACGGGCTACAGTAGGATATCGCACCGCGTACCTTTCGTCAGCATAAGGTACGCGGTGCATACCCTACAGACTCCCTGCTCCACCTTAAATGTGTCGCTCAATTTCAATTCTCCCTCAGCAAGTCATCGCTACAAAAAAATTTCTCCACTCACTAAATCTTCCTATTTAGGGTATATAATCATAAATAGCTTATATACCATATTGAAATTTATACTAGCTGTGCTAAAGTCTTACTCATTCCTCTCAAGACGTAAAAAAATTTATATGCTTTTTTTATCCCGACAAACTCTAGTGCTGCTCGT
>WTCM01000176.1 GCA_013138595.1 Methyloprofundus sp.
CATGCTAATGTGTAATTTTATATAAACTATACACATTACACTCATGAGAACAAATATTGTAATAGATGATGACTTAATGGCAAGTGCACTTAAAGCGACTGGGTTAAAAACAAAAAAAGAGGTGGTAGAAAAAGGACTTAAGCTTATATTACTGCGACAGAAGCAACAAGCAATACGCGACTTACGTGGAAAAATAAACTGGGAAGAAGATTTAGAGATAATGAGAACCGATAATGATATTAGTTGATACCAGCGTTTGGATTGATTATTTTAACGGTAGAGAAACGCCTCAAACCAATATTTTAGACACCGCTTTAATTAACGACTTTGTTGCAATAGGTGACTTAATTCTTTTAGAAATTCTACAAGGTATTAAAGTAGAACGAGAATACCAGAAAACGAAAATAGCACTTGCCGCGTTAGAACAATATGAAATGTTTGGGCATCAAATGGTTGAGAAGTGTGCCCAAAATTTCCGTTTTCTACGCAAAAAAGGAAGCACTATTAGAAAGATAAATGATGTCATCATTGCTACATTTTGCATTGAAAATAATTTAGCTCTGCTTTTTAGTGATCGAGATTTTATACCTTTTGTTGAGCACCTTGGCTTAGTCTCTGTTAGCGCAACAACACTTTTAAAAGATTAATTTTAAATAAACCATGCCCCATATCCTTAGCCATTTTTTACAGCAATGCACTCAAACGCCTGATAATATCGCTTTTGTCGAGGAAGCTTCAAGCCTAACTTATGCTGAGTTTCAGACTCAAATCCATAAAATCAGCACAGCTTTAAAAAACAAACAGATACAAACACAGTGTATTGCCATTGCTTTAAATCGTGGCACGCTAGCGGCTACTTGCATTTACAGTGTTTTATATTCTGGGGGAATTTATCTGCCCTTAGATATGAAAACACCCGCAGCACGGCTGAGTTTTATTATTAATGATGCGCAGCCTACTTTTATTATTGGCTTAGGGTCGGCACCTAGTTGGCTAGTCCATGCAGAACTGTGGCTGGATATAAATACTTTACTGCAATCGGATACGCAAATACCCCCGCCCTTTCCAGTACAAACGGATTCACTCGCTGCGATACTTTATACTTCTGGATCGACGGGCAAGCCTAAAGGCATTGCGCTCAGTCACCAAGCTTTAGCTAATTTTTCTACATGGGCAAGCCAAAGCTTTGAGCTCAACTCACAAGACCGTATAGCAAGCCTCGCCCCGTTTCATTTTGATTTATCTATTTTTGATTTATTCAGTAGCTTAGCCGTGGGGGCGAGTGTGTATTTTATGCCTGCTAAATTCAGCCTTTCACCCAGTCGATTGACGACTTGGCTAAGTGAAAAACAAATTAGCACTTGGTATACCGTCCCCTCTCTACTCAGCTTTATTGCGCTTAAAGGGGCTTTAGACAGTACTGATTTAAGTCATTTAAAACGCTTATTATTTGCGGGTGAAGTATTCCCAACTGACTACTTAATAAAACTTGCTCATCTATTACCTGAGGTGGATTTATATAATCTGTACGGCCCTACTGAAACCAATGTATGTTGTTACTGGGCGGTTAAACGTGAACAGTTAGATCCACACAAAACCATTCCCATTGGGCAAGCTGCGGCAAATGCCCAATTATCAATAGATAATCTCACTGGGGAATTACAGGTACAAAGCTTAAATAATTTTTCAGGCTATTGGCAACAAGGCAAACTCCAGCCCGTAGAACAGGCTCGCTATGCGACGGGGGATAAAGTTTCCCTGAATGCACAAGGCGAATATTGCTATCATGGTCGCCTAGATCGTATGCTGAAATGTTCGGGCTATCGTGTAGAACCTGCAGAAATTGAGCATTGTATTAATCAATTAACGGGGATAGCACACTGTGCTGTCGTGGGGATTAAAGATTCCACTAGCGGACAACGCCCCGCTGCATTAGTTGTTTTAAAAACGGGGGCAAGTTTAGGCGATACCATAAAACCTTTACGCCAATTACTCCCCGCTTATATGCAGCCGTATAAATTTCTTAGCGTAGACACTCTGCCTGTTTTATCCAATGGTAAAATAGATTACCAAACCATAGAAACACTTTTTAAAACATGACGACTTATAAAGAACTTCCTGCCACTGGAGGCACTCAAGACTCCAAACAACGCCTGCAATTTTGCGCACAACAGCATTTATTAAAACATGCGGTATCCATTGAAAATGGCGGTTTAGGCGATAACTTCCAAGCGCTGGTGCAGGCACATTTAGAATTAGGCAAAAGCTGTCAGGATACAGGCTTGATTTTATCCTTAAATGCACATATTTGGGGTTCAATTTTTCCGTTAGTTCTGTATGGAACAACAGAACAAAAAGCCCAATGGCTACCTAATTTATTATCAGGCAAATACTTAGCGGGTCATGCGATTACGGAGCCCCAAGCAGGTTCAGATATTACTCAATTGAATACTCAAGCCGTGGCAACGGAGCAAGGCTTTATATTAAATGGGCATAAACGCTTTATCACCAATACACCCATTGCCGATGTTTTGCTGATTTACGCTAGATTAGAGGGAAAATTATCTGCCTTTTTAGTTAAACAAGATGACCTAGGCGCAGACTTTAAAGATGCTCCGAATGTGACTGGCTGCAGCACGGCAACGATGGGCGATATTATTCTGACAGACTGTTTTATTCCTATAGATCGACAACTGGGCAAAACAGGCGCGGGTAATATGATGATTCAGAATGCTTTAGAACTGGAACGTGCGTTTATTTTTGCAGGGATTATTGGCATTATGCAATGGCAGTTAAAACAGGTGATTCAATACAGCCGCCAACGTTTAGTGAATGGACAGCATTTAGGAGCGAATCAAGCCATTAGTCATAAAATTGCGGATATGCAATGTCGCTTAGATGGCTGTTTGCTTTGGGTGAATGAATGTGCACGTTTAAAAGATTCGGGCAAGCGGATTAGCCTTGCCAGTGCGCAAACCAAATTAGTTGCCAGTGAAGCCTTTTTACAATCTAGCTTAGATGCTGCGCATATCTTAGGTAGTAGTGGTTTAATTGCCGAAAATAAAATGAGTACTTTAATCCAAGATGCCATGGCGAGCCGTTTATTTTCAGGCTCTTCTGAGATACAGAAAAATATGATTGCAGCTTTAGTGGGAACGGGGGAAGGGTTTAAATATCGGGGATAGTTTAGGCTGTTATAACTTAAATTCAAAACTTCCTAGAAAACACTAAACAACCACCTACTAAAAAATAAGACAAATGCCTCTATTATTCGATTAAGCAACGAGCCTTTATAATTACCTTACTTTAAACAGTTAATATATCTTTATATTCAAAGGTTTATTGACAATTTAAAGAGTAAGGCTTAGTATCAAAAATGCTTGAAAATAACTTAGGAGCGTGCACGCTCCTTAAGGAATGGGCATGTAATAAAAGTTTAGCAACGGGACTAGGTTGTTTATTCGTATTCAAGGTGTTGAAACAGATGCATCAGCTACGCAACAGCAGAATACGGATAAAAAGCCAGTCAGTTGAAGAAATTATTCCGTGCATACTCCTAATACAATCAATTTTGGAGGCAGGGTAATGGTTAAAATAAAAAAAACAATCAACCAAAAAACTTGGCAAAAAGCACTACTTTGTGGGGTGACGGGAATTTTAGTTTCAATAAATAGCCATGCTGGCTTTCCCCCAGACTTCGATGATGACAATTTCGATGAGTTATCAGACCTGCAAAACGAAACAGGTCAAACAGTTCTTACTGTCTGTAGGCAACTACGCCCTACAAGTAGTGCTGGGATGGATCTGCAGGAACAGTGCGGTAAAATGGTAGGCTCAGCCTCAGATGTTGAGGATGGTGAAGGGGATGTTACTGCACTGGGGAGTGACTTACAAAATACAGCAACTGAAGAAATGGGGACCCCATCCAGAATTTCTATGAGCACCTTATCTGGGCAAGTTGCAGCAGTCAATACTCATCTTTTTGACATACATAAAATAAGTCAATCTGTAGGAGGAGGTGGCGGCGATGATGATGACGGCTCTTTATTAGCTAATCGATTGAGTATATTTGTGAACGCAATTGGTGGTATTGGTGATATTAAAAGTTCAGCCCGTGAAAATGCCTCAGATTTTTATTCAGCAGGCATTGTGATGGGGCTGGATTATCGATTCACAAATAATTTTGTTTCTGGCTTAGTCTTTGGTTATTCTCACCTAGACTCAGATTTTCAACAAAATACTAATGTTTCTGGTGGTGGCTTAGAGTCTGATCTTTACAACCTGTCTATTTTTGCTTCTTACGACCTAGCAAACTTCTATATTGACGGTACCTTTACTTATGGGTGGAGTGACTATGATATGGAACGTGGTGTCAAAATTATAGCCAGTGATACAAATAGGACGGCTAAAGCAGATATGGATGGAGAACAATATTCAGCTGGTTTGGGTTTTGGTTATAACTATAACTATGCTGCTTTTAGTATTAACCCCTATTTTCGGGTAGATTATTATCATAGTACTATCGATAGCTATATGGAAACAGGTGCGATTGGTTTAAACCTAGCCGTTGATAAGCAAAAATTTGACTCATTACAAACATTACTAGGTGTGCAGCTTGCTTACGCTTTTAGTCATTCATACGGAGTCTTTATTCCGCAATTTAATGTAGGCTGGCATCATGAAATTATGAATGATAGTCGGGCTATTACTGCTCAGTTTGCTGTACCTGACGCGCAAAACCTAAATAATAATACCCTAACAGCATTCACAGATACACCTGATCGTGATTATGCAACACTAGGTTTTGGGTTTAGCAATGTTTTTCAAGCTGGGGTGCAGGTGTTTTTTAATTACCAAGCCTTACTTGCCTATAATAATGTTAATAGTCATGGCTTTACTGGTGGTGTACGTTTTGAATTTTAAATATGATGAGTATCCCGTTTAAACTGAGAAAAATAGAGAAACACCCATAAGACACAGCTGCGACTTAGCAGCTGATATTTAGGAACGTACGCGTTCCTAAATATTCCCTCCAAGTTCCTGTAACACTGTCAACATCTGTTGCTTAATATCGACACCTTGTTGTGCAGATTGAAGTAAATAAGAATTACGATCGCCATCAGGCAAAATTAGCTCTAATTGAGTGGCCGCTTGCTGCTGTAAACCTTGCAAAATAATCTTGATTGGCTCTTCACCTGGCTCATGCTCTTTAGCGATCATCACTAATTTCCAGCCAGATTCTAATGGTGTAAATTTCAGCTGATAGTGATGACGTAAATACTGTAAATTGCCCATCATAATGCCCTGAAAAACAGCGAGGCTTGCCATCATCGAATTGCTTTCATCTAACTGTAATTGATGAAATGTTTGCGTGTCGGGCTTTACATAGGTTAACTGTCGCCCTTCTGCCGCCATGGTTTCGATATAAGGCTTTAATTGCTGCTTTAATAAGGTATTCGGGGGCGCGGCATAGAGAAACCCACTGCCCTGCCAGTCATCTTCTAAGAGCCCCATATAGCGCGTTTCTTGATACGCTATTTTTACCGCAATCTCAGGCTTCATACGTGCCATAACGGTGTCTATGTTGTCTTCTGCAAGGCTGGGTTGTATGGTGCTGAATAAAAACAGTGCAGCATGCAGTATGGGATTATTTAATGTCATTTTGAGTTATTTTCATTAACGGGTAAATGTAGATAAAAGCCCGTCATTCCCGAAGTCCGTTTATCGGGAATCTATTGTTGAGCATAGATTCCTGCTAACAACATGCAGGAATGACGAACTTTTGTATGATTCCGTGCCCATGGATAATGAGAAGTTACATAAAAACCTGCCCAAAACGCGTTTTGGACTCCAGCTTTAAAAAGACCTGAGCGAAATGGGGTATTCACTTATGAAGTAGTCAACAATATGCTTAAAGATAGCATCCCTTGTAGGGGTGGTATCTTGATTTATCTAACGCTCAGCTACCGATAGCCAGATTTGTTTACCATTCACGACCATGCTGCGCATCGATTCTTTAACGCTAGGGATTTGCGCTTGTAGTTCAGGGTCTAATCGACGAAAATAAAAGTGTCGTACGATATATTCAAGCACCATTAACAATGTCGATAGAGCAAAAATCAACACGCCTGTGAAAATCGCCCACCATGACACAGGGGCAAATAAAGCGAGCGCAATACAAGTCACCACATTAAATGCAAAAAAGCTCGCCCACATTAAGGTGACATACCAGCAATAGCGACTCACAACAGGCGGGATTTCTGGAAAATCCATTTCTGCAAAACGTTCGACTAAAGAAGGCGCTTTGCTTTTAAATAAGGTTTTGCCAAAGAATAGCATGAGGCTAAACTGCACAAAAATAGGAATCAATTGAGCCATGAGTGCGGGAAAATAAAAACAACCCGCTAATAAAATACTCACTAAGGCTAAATTTTTAAATCGCACCTTCTGACTTTTTGCCGTCACTGCTTGATAAAGATAAAGTGTTGCAATTAGAATCGGTGCAAACCAAACCACGCCTGCTTGTACCCCTTTATAGACAAGATATGGATAAAAGGCAAAAAAAGTTCCGATAATAATGCTACGCAATATAACTCGCATGGACACCTATTTTTCTCTATTCGCAGCAACAAACTCAGCAAGTGAATTCAATGAGGCAAAAATCTCTTGATTACGGTCATCTTCTGAAGTGATTTTAACGCCATATTGTCGGTCTAACAGCACCGCAATTTCTAAGGCATCAATAGAGTCTAAACCCAAGCCTTCACCGAATAAAGGCTCTTCAGGCATAATTTCTTCTGCTGTAATATCTTCTAAATGTAAGCCTTCAATTACCAATACTTTTAATTCTGCTACTAATTCTTGTGTCATAAAGTCCTTAACCACACTCAATAAAATTGTTAAATAAAATATTTTACCTTATTTTCTAGCAGAGAATTGTCTAAACAAAAGATAAGGCAAGCGTAAAACAAACCCTGCTAATAAACGAATATGCATACCGATTAATAAAATATTATCGCGTAGGTATTTAAACTGGCTTACGCCACCCTCTTCGGCTGAAATATAACGCACGGGTGTGGCAATGTTAATAATAGGCACACCGCGCCACGCCATGCGCACGGCTATTTCAGGTTCAAA
This sequence comes from Methyloprofundus sp., assembly GCA_013138595.1. Lineage (GTDB taxonomy): Bacteria > Pseudomonadota > Gammaproteobacteria > Methylococcales > Methylomonadaceae > Methyloprofundus. The sequence goes on from WTCM01000176.1 coordinate 7,138, forward strand.
ATCAAAACGTCGCGCCCAGCAAGTAGAATGCATGACCTTAATTAAATCATCAATCGGATATACGCGCATCCCAAATAAAGAATCACCAATCCCCCAGCCTAAGGTTTCCAAGTTTGCCCAGCCATTTGATATACGCCGCCCTTGTACCCGTATCATTGGTGCAGAGTCATCAAAAATAGGCGCACCTAAGAGCATAGATTTAGGCGACTCAATAGATTGCTTCATAAATTGCTGAATAAAATCGGCGGGGTGTTGGTAATCTGCATCCATCGTCAACACATGCGTATAACCTTGTTCCTGCGCTTGTGTAACCCCTATTAATACCGCCGCGCCTTTGCCTTGATTTTCAGCTAAAACAATCACTTTTAAATGTTCTGGGTATTGCGCTTGCAAGGGCAGTAATAATTGCTCACTGGCATCGTTACTGCCATCAATAATCACCCACACAGGTAGCCAATACTGTAAGGCTTCTTTCACCGTGACTAATAATAATGCGCCTGTATTGTAACTGGGCATAATAAGCAGATGTGTTGTCGAGACTGCACACTGGTTTTTCATAAGGAATGATCAGGGGTTCGGCGTAAAGGATGTGGTTTGGCAAGTTCTTCAAGGTAAATAGCTTCTAAACGTTGTGTAAAAGCTTGCGTGGTTTCACCCTCAGCAAAGCAGATAGGCTCACCTACATTAATTTTTATTTTCAAAGGAAATTCAGGTTTTTTATACAAAGGCCAACCTTTTTCATAAAAACGTGTATTACTGCGAATAAAAACAGGGAATACAGGTACGCCTGTTTGTTTTGCCAAGACAGCGACCCCTCCTCTTAAAGGATTAAGCCATTGCGCATTCGTTTTAGTACGTGTACCCTCAGGAAACATTAATAAAGTTTCGCCTTGTTTTAGACGCTGTATGGATAATTTCAACATCTGACTAATGGAATTAATAGGGATATAGCCCGAAACGCGCGCGCCACCGCCTAAAAAAGGGTTATTTAAAATCACACCTTTCATCACACAAATCGCTTCAGGTATTTGTGCCACAATAAACACTATATCCCATAAAGCCGTATGGTTTGGAGCGATAATCATGCCGCCCTTATAGTCACGCAAACTTTTTAAATCGTCAGAATCTAAAATCAATAAACCTGATATTTTTAGCAAAAAGGTAAAGAATAAAAAATCTGTTTGCAATAAAAATCGCCCACAAACTAAGGCATATTTTTCAGGCAGTATAAGGCTTAAAAATGTCCCTACTAAGGAAATAGCAATAGACACCACTGCCCAATATAACAGCCCTAAAAATAATAAAAACCATTCCCAATATGTTTTAATCACGTTTTATTCCTAAGTTTGTGAAGTATCTTCAAAAGGATTAATTATTTTTAGGACGTTCATAAATCCAAAGTTCTGCCAGTATCTTTATCACGTTTAAAGAGATTATCTATGTCCTCATCAACCATACCGAGATCACAACATAGTTCATCAAAGGGTGTCTTTTTCTTTTGAGACGCTTGTACATAATCAGCCAGAATAGTATCATTTGTGCATATTTGATAATGCCCTATCTTGAGAACCTTCTGGACCAAAACATCATCTAATTCTATTGTTGTCATTTTATTCTCTTCTACTTGTTATTAATGAGATAACCGATAGTCGTAAACTCTCTAAAGTAACCCTATTCACACCCTGTTCAAATGATAAAATTTATTAAACTTTTCACTCAATTCAGGCAGTTGATCTGTAAACCAATTTAAGGCTTCATTCATATCCGCATAGGCAGCAATATTACCAGAGTATGCTGCTCTATCTTTTTTAATAGAACTCACTTTAAATGATTCCTTATGTATTTCATTAAGTAGGGCATAAATACTAGGGTCGCTGGCAAATAAAAATTTAGCTGCCTCTTTACTAACAATGAAGCGACGAAATGTTCCATCTCCACTAAGCTCATGATAAAAATTTAAAGTATTTGTATAAACTTCAAACCCTAATTGTTATGCGTAACCCTTCTACCTAAAAATATGATTTTTCTTTGATCCTTTGAATCAATGAAAAATTTAAGTGAATATTATAAAGAAAATCCACATTCCCTACACTAATACTTGAACCTGCAACTCACTAACCGTTAAAATAGCCGTTTATCTTTAGCACCCAAGATTTCTGTGACTCCATCTAAAGCCCATTTTTTATCCCTACAAAATACACTCAACAACACGCTACACTTAGACTTTTGTATACTGGACGATAAAAATATTAGTCGTGCTACGCTACTAACAGATGCAGTCACGCTCAGCGAACAACTTCCGAATAAACACTATGCGATTAATCTTTGCCAAGATCGCTACCTATTTATTGTCTCTTATTTAGCCGTTTGTATTCGTCAACAAGTCTCATTATTGCCACAAAATCAAGCCCGCAATACTTTACAAAAATTGAGCGAGACTTATCCCGATAGCTATACACTCAGTGATGATAAGTTAGCGGATTTTTATCTGCATAAAGACTTATTAAGCCCTTCTAGCACACAGGATTTCCCTGACATTGATATAGACCGCCCGCTCTCTATTTCCTTTACCTCAGGTAGTACAGGCACACCTAAGGCAATTAGTAAAACATGGCGAGAGTTTCAAACCTCGGCTGGGCTTGCCTTACAACAATTTAAACTGCACGATAAAGCCATCACACTGGTTTCTACAGCTCCTATGCAACACATGTTTGGTTTAGAAACCTGCTTATTTTGGGTGCTGTTTTCTAAGCTGGTATTACATAATAGCCGCC
>WTCM01000124.1 GCA_013138595.1 Methyloprofundus sp.
GGCAGGTTTTAGCTTGGCAAAAGCATAGTCACCATGTGATTCAATAATCCCAGGCTTAAAGACCTTTTCATATTCAGGCAAGGGCAGGGTTTTAAATAATACTTTTTTAACGCCTAAGCAATACACATCGACAATAAAAGAGCTGACGGCGACTTCACCTTGAGGAGAAACCCGCGTAATTAAAATATTACCAATCCCCGTTTCAAATAAATTATGCGGCATCAAGCATTCATAAAAAGGGTTTTCTAAATGCGGTTTTATTTTTGCTAATAAGAGCTGAGAAGAGTTGGTATTCACCGTATTGCTACGTTTTGTTTTCTTCTGTTTTGCTTTCTTTTGTTTTTGTTGTTCGCTTAAAGCCATAAGGAGTCCGTAGTAAAGAAATAAAAATCTAATGCTTAACTTGCTTGTTTATGATGCGGTAAATTAATGTCTTCAATCACACCTGCTTGAGGATCATTGAAAATAGCATCATCTAAGGTGTTTTCACCGCGCGCGACGATACAAGTAACCGTTGCATCTCCAGTAATATTAACCATGGTACGTAGCATGTCTAATAAGCGATCTACGCCTAATATTAAGCCAATGCCTTCAACAGGTAGCCCCACCTGATTAAACACCATGGCGAGCATAATTAAGCCCACCCCTGGCACACCAGCAGTACCAATAGAGGCGAGTACAGACATGCCAATAATGGTTAGATACTGAGTCAAACCTAAGTCAATTTGGTAAACATTAGCAATAAAGACCGTTGCCACACCTTGCATAATCGCGGTGCCATCCATATTGATAGTCGCACCAAAGGGCACGGTAAAAGCTGCAGTGGAGTTATTTACTCCAATACGTTTTTCTAGCACTTGTAAGGTCACAGGAATGGTGGCATTTGAACTTGCCGTACTAAATGCAAACACATGCGCAGGGCGCATTTTTTTGATAAAAGTCAGCGGGCTTAATTTTGCAAAGGTACTGAGTAACAATGAATAAGTGCCAAAGGCATGTAGAAAAAGGCATAACACGACCACTGAAAAATAACCTATCATCGGTAAAATCAAGGCTAAGCCTTGTTCCGAAAAGGTTTTAGCCATCAAACAAAAAACGCCTACTGGCGCAACATCCATGACGATAGTGACCACTTTCATCATCACTTCATTGAGTTTTTCAGCTAAATCTGCAATCTGCTTGCCTGCTTCACCAGCCATTAACATGGCAATTGCAAAGATAATCACAAAGAAGATAATTTGCAGCATATTACCTTGCGCAAAGGCCTCGACAGGATTACCAGGTACTATATTAATAAAAACATCAGTAATAGGCGGAGAGTCTTTAGCAACAAAAGTAGACGCACTTTGACCACGCTTAAAGCCTTCTCCTGGCGCGATTACAATGGCGATGACTAAGGCAAGCGTAATCGCGAGCGCGGTAGTCAGTAGATAAAGCGCAAAGGATTTGAATCCAATACGCCCTAAAGCCCCTATATCACCAATACCGCATACGCCACAAATCAACGAGAAAGTGACTAAAGGCACGACCAGCATTTTTAAGGCATTAATAAACGCCGCACCAATCACGTGAAAAACTCCACCCACAAAGTAGTTTTGAATAAACGGGATATGTAGGGCGAATTGGTTGATTAAGCTACCGACGATTAGCCCTAAGCCCATACCGATAAGAATCTTGGTGGTCAGTGTCATTTTATGAGTCATGATATTTATTTTCCAGTCATATAGAAATACCGAGTTAGAGTACCATTCTTTTGTTTTATAGTCGAAGCTAGCCACTGCATTGTTTTGCGCTACTGTGGCAAGGTGAAAGCTAATTTAAAAGTTTTGAAGAGCTCTGTGCTTCATAACGTAAGCGATGCAAACTATCCAGTAATTGCGTACGCGAATGTTTTAACTCATCAACTAGTAAAGCGACTTGTTCATTATCTCCTTGCTTCAGTAATAGCGAGGCTTGTTGACATAAATCATGCAGGGTATGATGCTGAGTCACAATTTTATTAAATTCAGCTAATTTCCCATACCATTTATAACCGTCTCCATCTAACCAAGTACCAAATTCACAGGCATGATAATCCGCAATATGTTTGGGTAATAAACTAGGGAGTTGTTGTTCTATAGCATATAAAACACGTGTGACTAAACTATGATGTTCAGTTGCCATTTGTAATAAAGTATATTCTCGATTAGAAGTATCACTACGCTTAGTTTCTAACCACTCATCAGCAACTTGATAATGCTCTAGCCAATCAGGGATAGATTCAGCAGGCATTGGGCGGGCAATTCCATACCCTTGCCCCAACTCACAGCCTAAGTTTAATAATAAAATACCATGCTGTACTGTCTCTACACCTTCCGCAATAGAAAGTCGGTTAAACGATTTTGATAAGCCTAAAACCCCTTGAATAATGACTAAATCATCAGGGTTATGTAATAAACCACGCACAAAACTTTGATCAATTTTGATGGTTTTGACAGGTAAACCTTTTAAGTAAGTCAGTGATGAGTACCCCGTCCCAAAATCATCTAAAGCAAAATACACACCCAGCTCAGCACACTCCAGTATCACCTCACGTACATATTCCATATCATGCATCGCCGCTGTTTCTAGTATTTCTAATTCCAATAGCGAACTAGAGACATCACTATATTCATTGAGTAAATCCTGTAAAGAACTGACAAAATCTTTTTGTTCTAATTGCTTAGTGGCGATATTAACACTCACGGCTAATTTAATCCCCTGCGCTTGCCAAGCTCTAAGCTGCTGAATTGCTTGGCGCAAAACCCAATGCCCAATAGCAACAATGATCGATTTATGCTCAATCGCTGATAAAAAAGCATCAGGCGATAACAATCCTTTTTCTGGGTGTTGCCAGCGCAATAAGGCTTCGACACCGATCACTTCGCCAGAGCGCATATTAACCTTAGGCTGATAATAAAGTACAAACTCGTCTTTATTAAGTGCGTATTCCAGCTCTTGTTGCAATAATTGTTCAGCTGTCATACGTAACTCTGCATCAGCATCAAAAAAGCGATAACAATTTTTACCTTCTCGCTTAGCGACATACATGGCTTGATCCGCATGGCGCAATAAGGTCTCCGCTTCACTATTATCTTCAGGGTACAGCGCAATCCCCACACTAACTGACACAATCACCTCTTCATCAGCAAGTAAGTAGGCTTGAGTCAGTGACTGTAAAACACGATTAATGACTTGTTCAAGTTCTTCTATATTCTGTATGTCTAATAGTAAAAGCACAAACTCATCCCCGCCCAAACGCGCCACGGTATCACCTGCACGCACAGCAAGTTGCAACCTTTTAGCCGTTTCAACCAGCACTTGATCGCCTGCTTTATGCCCATAAGTATCATTAACAGGTTTAAACCCATCTAAATCCAAATAACACACAGCGACTTGACCATGATGACGTTTTGCTAGTTCTAATGCTTGATGCATGCGATCATTTAATAAGCGCCGGTTAGGCAAGCCTGTTAGGGCATCTTTATAGGCTAACTGTTCTAAATTCGCTTCATGCTCTTTTAAATGCGTAATATCTGAGGCGACGGTCACATAATGCTGTAGCTTCCCTTGCTCATCTTTGACAATATTAATCGTTTGCCGCTGCGCAAATAAATCACCCGACTTTTTAGTATTCCATAATTCCCCTTCCCAATAGCCCTGCTCTCGCAATACCACCTGTATATCACTATAAAAGCCGACGCTTTGCCGTGCAGAGTTAAACAAGCAAGGTTTTTTACCCAATAATTCCTCACGTGTATACCCTGTTAATTCGAGTTGCGCGGGATTGACATCAATAATGATATTGTCAGCGTCGGTAATCATAATGCTTTGCTGCGAATATTCAAACACACTAGCGGCAAGACGTATTTGCTCTTGTGCATTTTTTTGTTCAGTAATATCACTTAAAAAGCCATGCCATAAAAACCCACCATCAGCGGTACGTTCAGGCGTTGATGTCCCTGATAACCAGCGCATATCACCTCGTTCATCATAAATACGAAATTCCTGTTGCCAAGGTTCTAATGCGACTTTACAGCGTTCAATCGACGCTTTCATTAAGACAATATCAGCAGGGTCAATATGTTCATATAAAACACTATCATCCTCACGAACGTCTTCAGCTCTGACATGAAATAAATCCCAAATAGCATCACTGGCATAAGGCAAACAACTTTTTCCATCAGCAGACACTTGCATTTGGTAAATCATGCCAGGTAAACGCGAAGCAATTTTAGTCATACGTTGAGTTATTTCTTGTAACTCTGCTTGCTGTTGCTGGCGCTCGGTATCATCGTAACCAATACTAATAACCGTCCCATCTGAGATTTTAGCGTTTGCCCAGTAAGTGATTAATTGATGTCCATGCCTAGTAATAGGTTCCCAACGCTTAAACCCTGCTTCTAAATGACCTGAGCAGCTTTCTCGTACTGCTTCAAGTATTTTTTTATCGGGATAAAAAAGGGCTAGTGGATCACTGCTTGCACGAATTTCATCAAAACTATAAGCAAAGGTACGTTCACATTGTTTATTCCATAGCACACACTGACCATTTTTATCAAAAGCATTAATTAAGACAGGGGCATTTTCTACCACCCCACGAAACATTTCCTCACTAGTCCGTAACGCTTGTTCTGCTGCTTTACGTGAAGAAATTTCCTCTTTTACAGCGACATAATGTGTGGTATTGCCTTGTTCATCTTTAATCGGTGAAATACTGGCAAATTCCCAATACAGCGTGCCATTCTTACGTTTATTATGTAACTCACCACGCCATACAGATCCTGTGATTAACACCTCCCACATATCTTTATAAAAGGCAGAACTTTGTTGCCCAGAACGTAAAACTCTAGGGTTCTGCCCTAACATTTCTTGTCGACTATAACCTGTGCTGCGCATGGCGGCAGGATTAACAAACTCTATCGTGCCTGCTATATCGGTAATTACAATAGAGCTATCGCTCTGCTCTATCGCATGAGATAACTTATGCAATTCTAAGCTACGCTGTTCAACAAGCCCCTCTAAGTATTGTTTATGTTTGTGTAAGTCTAATTCAGCCTGTTTACGCTTTTCAATATTTTGCATAACCCCCTCTACAGCAATAACCCGCCCATGCTCATCAAACACAGGGCTTGCTGTAATTTCCCCTACCACTAAATGCCCATCTTTATGGCGCAACTCTGATTCAAATGCTGCTAGTTGCTCTCCTCTCAGTGTCGCATTAGTCTGTGCAACCGCTTTTAACCCTGCTACTGAATCCAGATGAAAATATTGATGCTCTATAGACTCACACTCTTTAGGTGTATAACCTAACATTGAGGTGACTGACGGACTCACATAAATAACTTTACCTACCGCATCTAAGGTAAAAAAAATAAAATCATTACCCAAGGAATTAATCAAACGCCGATATTTTGCTTCCCCTTGCTGTCGTGCCAGCAGTTCCTGCTGAAATTGAGCGGTTTTTTGACTTACTTTTTTACGTAATAAATAATTCCATAACAAAATAAACAATAAAATACTCAGACTGACTAATAATATCTTCCATAAATCACGTAGCTGAGTATCTTGGTCAATTTTTACGCTAAAGTATTGACGATTAATTGCATTACGCTCGGCAACAGAAATATTTGCTAAACCTTTATTTAAAAGCTGTGCCAACTCGGGCCAATCATCGCGTACAGCAAAAGCTAAATGATGTTCTCCTAAACCAATCGGCGCCGCCACTTTCAAGTTATTTAAACCTAATTGGCTAATATAATAAGAAGCACTCATTAAGTTGCCGACATAAGCATCCACTTTACCTTCACTTAATGCCGTTAAACCACTGGGCGCACCTGCAAATAGTGTTAAATTGATATTAGGGTATTCACGACTTAAGCGTTTCTGTAAAACATAGCCTTTTTCAACGGCGACCTGCTTAGTCAAAAGATCTTCTAAAACAAAAATATTACGTGTTGCTTCACGGGTAAAAATAACCCAAGGTAACTTGATATAGTCTTCACTAAACAGCATAGAAGCCTCACGCTCAGTGGTACGCTTAGCGGCTAGGATTATATCGATTTTTTGATGATTCGCTATATTCTTTAGTGCATCAGCCCAAGGCATACCCTGTATGTACTCAATCTGTAAGCCCATTTTTTTAGCTATATTATTCAATAGCTGCACAGCAAGACCTTGCGCCCCATTTTCCCAGTAATGATAAGGAGGGAGGTCACCCATTTGTACTCGAATAACACGTTTTTCTTGTAGCCATTGATGTTCTTTAGGCGCTAAGTGAAGCTCATTATTAAGCCAAAAACGTTTATTGACTGACAAATTATCATCAGCAATAGAAAAAATAAACCCTTGTAAACGCTCAACTCCCTTTGCTTCTCCTGCTGCAAGCATCGCTTGAGTGACTGAACGAATATGCTCAGTAAAGACAGAGCCAATCGCATATTGTTCGGGGGCTATAAATTCATGCACCTTAGCCGACTCATACATTAAGGCGGCATACGTTTTACTGGGTTTATATTTTTTCAGTATGAGTTCAATAATTTCTTCTGGGTGATCTAAAGCATATTGCCAACCTTGCTTAGCAGCTTTAATAAAGCCTTGTGTACGTTTGGGATATTGTTTAACCTGCAGTTCACTACTAAAAAGGTTTCCTGCGCCTAAGCTTGGCAGTGCTTCTGTTAATTCTAGTACCTTATAAGCGATATTTTTTTGTTGCAATAAATAAGGCTCATTAGAAGAAAAAGCTGACATTGCATCCACTTCACCATTCACAAAAGGAGCGACATCAAAACTATGTGGAATGAGTTCAATATTTTCTCCTGGTATTAAGCCTGCTTGAAAAAAAGCAGTACGAACAATAATAGATTTCTTATCCTTCTCAGAAATCATTAAACGCTTGCCTTTAAGGTCACTTAAAGAGTTAATACCAGACTGAGCTAGAAAAACTAATGGGTACTGTTTAAAATAATTTGCCAATAAAACAATATTTTTTCCCTGTAAACGTTGATAAATAAGACTATCAGTCGCAATTCCAAAATCTGCCTCAGCGTGTAATACGGCATTAATAGGGTCAATGCTAGCTTGATATTCACGAATTTCTAACTCTATACCTTCAGCAGCAAAATAACCTTGCTCAATCGCGGCATAAAAACCTGCAAATTCAAATTGATGTTTCCACGGAAGTTGTAAACTGACTTTGTCTAGCGGGGTAGGGCTAGCATGACTTAATAAACTAAAAAATAAGCTCATTAATAATAAAAAAGTCCTGATGAAAGGAATATTTATTACAGCTGACTTTAAAGTATTTTTATCAGAAAAAACAGCCATCAAAATTTACATCCCTTTTAATATTATTGAATTTTTTTAAAATTAAAGATGAAAGGTATCAAGCAACCCATCGACCCATCAGTGGAAACAAAAAAATTAATTTTTAATCATGAACTCTTTAAGGCTTAACTTATGAAAACAATCAATCGAACTAAATTTGCTATTGGCGCTTCAATTATTGCTGGGCTAAGTACCGCATGTACAACGGATAGCACGTCTTTCACTCAAAAAGATCTCGCGTCGGGCTATATGAATGAAGTAGAATCCGGTGCTAAAAAGACTAAAGAAGCGGCTTGTGGTGAAGGGAAGTGTGGCGCGTCTCATGCGACAACAGAAGCCGCTAAAACACTTGAAGCAAAGTGCGGTGAAGGTAAGTGCGGAGAAAAATAGTTAAATTTTAATCCGCATAAGACTGGATTAGTTTATAAAGACAAGGCTTTATAAACTAATCCAAACACCCAATTTTTTTATTTCTTGTTAAACGCTTTAACTTCTTCTGGCTCAACTAACTCATCACCATCTACATCTAAAATATTAATAATTGTTTCAGCATCTGTTTCAACACTGTCTTCCATATTCATAATGACACGATCAATGGCTGCTTGAGACTTGCCTTGTGCTTGCATTTTAATGGCTTTATTAATCGCATCTTCACGCAATTCAACTTCAACTTCATCCGCTGTCACATAGCCATCACTATTTTGGTCATATTGTGCGGGTGTCACTGTTTGTACAGCCTTCTGTTCATAAGGGATATACTCTGCTTCTGCACTAATAGCTGTTAATGCTAAAAAAGCAGGTAAAACACTCATTATTATTTTTTTCATTGATACTTTCCTAAATTTTGTCGCTAAAGGTTTAATAATAGCATGCTAAGGACTCAGTACGGAATAAGTTTTAGCCTATACGCGCCCTTTTGTGGGCTAATTTATAACTATGGAACGTGAACGGAATAACATCCCGAAGTTAGAAATCGGGAGGTTGTTTCGTGCACGTTCCTATAAAACACATAGCCCCAAAAACGCCTGTGTCGCCCTAGACTGCAATTCAGCAATAGGGGCAATAATATTTAATTGCCAACTCAAGCCTTCTGTACTGCCGATACGCCTAGACACCAAGCCTTTGTTTTCATTTTTTAAAGCCATCACGGATGAAAAACCGATCCCTAAACCCGCACGTACTGACTCTTTAACCGCTGAAACGCCTGTGACTTCAATATGAATATCTACCTTCATATCTGCCTCACGTAAAGCTTGTTCGACCACTTGCCTTGCTCCTGAACCTGGTTCACGCCAGATAACTTGATACTGATTAAACACATCAATGGGCACATAGTCGTCATATTCAGCCGCTAAAGTATGGTTTTCAGGCAAGATCATCACAATTTCATCTTTTTGCCATGCAATCACCTGATAACTATTAGATAAATCAAAATCGACTACAGGCCCTTCAATAAAGCCTAAATCTAAACTGTATAAATTACGTAGGGTCTCCGAAGTATCCAGAGTTTTCATAAACACTTGCACGCCTTTATACCGTGTTTGTAGCTCAACTAAGAATTGCGGCAAATAATAGCTCGCAATGGTCATGGTTGCGCCTATACGTAATAAACCTGTGCTAATTTTTTGCAAACTATGCACATAATCTATGGCCTGCTCATAGCAATTATCCATTCTATTGGCGTATTCCAATAAACCTAAACCTGCCGCTGTCAGCTCTATTTGATGGCCTTTGCGTTCATATAAGGGTTCGCCCACAAAATTTTGCAACAGCTTGAGTTGCCCAGAGACTGCGGGTTGCCCAATATTTAATTGTTTTGCGGTTAAAGTAATACTTTTTAATCGAGCCAGCACTGAAAAAGTCAGTAAGTGTTGAGGGTTCATATCAAATTCCGCCTTAAGAAACGAGGGGTTAATAATGCCTATTGCTAAAACTATGGAACGTGCACGGAATAACATCCCGAAATTATAGCGCAGGATTTTTGCATCAGCAGAGGTGAGCTCATGAGGCGCATAGTTATTCTACGCAACGAATGAGATCACCCCTGCTGGTGCAAAAAGGCTAGTTAGAAATCGGGAGTTTGTTTCGTGCACGTTCCTATAGTCCAAATTGTGTTGTAGGGTATCGCATCGCGTACCCTTATAATAAGCAATAAAAATAACGTCTTCTGATAATATCATTAATTATGATAGTCAACTAAAAAAAAGATGACTTGAACTGATAAGACTAATTTTGGTAAAGTGCTATAGTTTTGTCAGTTTTTATAGACAATTTAGATCAAACATCCGCAAATACCGCACTAAGTGGGAGGAATAACGAGTGGCAGTAATCACAATAAGCCCTGATCAAATCACTAAAAAGAAACGCAAAGGTCCGAAAGGACATGCAATTGATCTTGAGGCATTACAGGACGTTCAAACGCTTTTAGCCGATGAATCTCGACAACGCGATTTATTAATTGAACATCTACATAAGATTCAAGATAAATATCAGCATATCTCGGCAAAACATCTCGCCGCCTTAGCGCATGAGATGAAACTATCCCCCGCTGAAGTGTTTGAAGTCGCCTCTTTTTACCATCATTTTGATGTCGTCAAAGAAGGACAGACACCTCCGCCTCCTCTGACTGTTCGCGTCTGCGAATCATTGTCTTGTTCTATGGCTGGTTCGACTGAGCTAACCACAGCGCTAGAAAATGGTTTAAATAGCGAGCAAGTACGCGTACAAAAAGTTCCTTGTGTCGGTCGCTGTCAACATGCCCCTATCGCGGTAGTGGGACAAAACCCCATCGATAACGCCACTACGGAAGTTGTCACAGCAGCGGTGGATAATAACGACATTCAAGCAACGGTCACTGATTACATCAGTCTGCAACAATACCGTGATGATAATGGCTATCAAACCCTGAAAGGTGTTTTAGAAAGCACGATTAGCACTGAAAGCATTATCAAAAAAATGGAAGACTCAGGCTTACGTGGCTTGGGTGGTGCAGGATTTCCAGCTGGGCGCAAATGGCGTATCGTTAAAAGTTTTGACGGACCACGCTTAATGGCGGTCAATATTGATGAAGGCGAGCCTGGTACTTTTAAAGATAGGCATTATTTAGAATCTGATCCGCATCGCTTTTTAGAAGGCATGATTATTGCCGCACTTTGTGTCGGCTGTGATGAAATTTATATTTATTTACGTGATGAATATGCAGGTTGTCGTGAAATTCTGACCCGTGAGATTGCTAATTTAGAAAACAATCCACCGTCAGGCAAATACCGCTTACCCCCCATTCATTTACGTCGTGGTGCTGGCGCTTATATTTGTGGTGAAGAGTCGGCAATGGTCGAATCTATTGAAGGTAAACGCGGAATGCCACGCCTAAGACCTCCATTTTTAGCAGAAGTTGGCTTATTTGGTCGTCCTACGCTAGAGCATAATATGGAATCGGTGTATTGGGTACGTGATATTGCTGAAAAAGGTCCTGAATGGTTTACTGCACACGGGCGACATGAGCGCAAAGGTTTACGTTCTTTCTCTATTTCTGGGCGAGTGAATAAACCTGGCGTGCACTTAGCACCCGCTGGAACCACCATGCGTGAGTTAATCGAAGAGTTCTGTGGCGGTATGCAAGCAGGACATGAGTTCTATGGCTACTTTCCTGGTGGCGCATCAGGCGGTATTTTGCCTGAGTCTATGGCGGATATTCCAATGGATTTTGACACCTTAAACGAGCATGGTTGTTTTATTGGTTCTGCTGCCGTGGTGGTCTTCTCTAATCAGGATAGTGCCAAAGAGCTAGCGATTAACGCGATGAAATTCTTTGAAGAAGAGTCTTGTGGACAATGTACGCCTTGTCGTGTCGGCACAGCAAAAGCCGCTGTGCTGATGGAAAAGGAAACATGGGATACTGATTTATTAGAAGAACTTTCCGCTGTGATGGTTGATGCCTCTATATGTGGTTTAGGGCAAGCCGCTCCAAACCCATTACGTTGTGCAATCAAATACTTTCCGCAAGAAATCTGAGCGCTACGCAAATGATTAATAACTACGACACGGATTTTTACGGTTGGACACAGGAGCAAGCCGCCTTGTTAAAAACAGGGCAGCTTGCCGAGTTAGATATTGCCAATTTATTAGAGGAAGTGGAAACCATGGGACGCTCTGAAAAACGTGAGTTAGATAGTCGGCTCACCGTGCTACTGGTACATTTACTCAAATGGCAATATCAACCTGTCCGCCGTGGACGTAGTTGGCAGTTAACGATTGAAGGACAACGACTTAATTTTTCAGAAACCTTGAGTGAAAACCCCAGTCTCAAACCACAACTTGATACTATTCTGAAAAAAGCCTATGCAAAATCACTGATTAAAGCATCGCAAGAAACCTTACTAGATAAGCAAACGTTTCCTAATACTTGTCCTTGGACATACGCCCAGATTTTAGATGATAATTTTTACCCCAATGCAGGTGAATAAATACTATGGCTGCTAACCCAGACACTCTTAACGACCCAATGATTAACTTCACGCTAGATGGCGAAGAAGTTTCTGCCTTTGCGGATGAAAGCATTCTGCAAACAGCACAACGTCACAATAAAGAAATTCCCCACCTTTGTTATAAAGAAGGTTTACGCGCTGATGGTAACTGCCGCGCTTGTGTGGTGGAAATTGAGGGAGAACGTACTTTAGCCCCTTCTTGTTGTCGTATGCCTACCGAGGGCATGAAAATACAAACTAATAGTGAACGTGCTGTTAGATCACAAAAAATGGTATTAGAGCTATTAAAGTCTGATATGCCAGAGCAAGGCGAATCTCCGTATAAACTTGATTCTGAGTTAGATACTTGGGTTAAAAAGCTACAAGTCGGTGAACCTCGTTTTGAATCACGCGCACAACCTGCGGCAGATTTATCACACCCTGCGATTGCCGTGAACATGGATGCCTGTATTCAATGTACCCGTTGTTTACGCGCTTGCCGCGAAGAGCAAATGAACGATGTGATTGGCTTTGCTAATCGTGGCTCACATGCAGAAATCGTCTTTGATATTGCTGACCCTATGGCGGCGAGTAGCTGTGTCGCTTGTGGCGAATGTGTGCAAGCGTGCCCTACAGGCGCACTTATGCCAGCGGATAATGTTGGGCTAGAAGTTGCCGATAAAACCGTGAATTCAACCTGTCCATATTGTGGTGTCGGTTGTTTAATTAAATACCACGTTAAAGACGATAAAATCCTTTATACCGAAGGACGTGACGGTGATACCAACAAATATCGCCTGTGTGTGAAAGGGCGTTATGGCTTTAACTATATCCATAACCCACTGCGTTTAACGAAACCTTTAATCCGTAGGGACGGCGTAGCGAAAACCACTGAATTATTAGACCCTAATGATTTAGACAAAGTCTTTCGTGAAGCCAGTTGGGATGAAGCTTTAGATGCTGCCGCAGGCGGTTTAAAGACAATTCGTGATGAAAAAGGTAAAAAAGCCTTAGCTGGGCTAGGTTCCGCTAAAGGGAGCAATGAAGAAGCGTATTTATTCCAAAAACTGATTCGTACAGGCTTTGGTTCCAATAATGTCGATCACTGTACGCGCTTATGTCATGCCTCTTCCGTGGTTGCCTTATTAGAGTGTTTAGGTTCAGGCGCGGTTTCTAACCCTGTCGAAGATGTGAAGCTTGCCGAAGTTATTATTATTATCGGTTCTAATCCTTCCGTTAATCACCCTGTTGGCGCAACGTTTATGAAGAACGCGACCACGACAGGCACTAAGATTATCTTAATGGACCCTAGACGTACAGAAATTGCCAAATATGCCTCGCATCATTTAGCTTTCCGTCCTGATACCGATGTGGCGATGCTGAATGGTATTATGCACGCGATTTTGGATGAAGGTTTGCAAGATGATAACTATATCAAAAAGCATACTGAAGATTTCGAGTATATGAAAAAACACTTGAAAGATTACAGCCCAGAAAAAGTCGCACCGATTTGTGGTATAGAAGCAGAGACTTTACGTGAAGTCGCACGTCTTTATGCAAGCTCAAAAGGCTCAATGATCTTATGGGGCATGGGCATATCGCAACATATTCATGGCACCGATAATGCACGTTGCTTAATCGCACTTGCCTTAATGACAGGGCAAATTGGTAAACGCGGTTCAGGCTTACATCCATTACGTGGGCAAAACAATGTACAAGGTGCATCCGACGTGGGTTTAATCCCAATGGTCTACCCTGATTACGCGCCTGTAGAAGATCCTGAAAACCAAGCACGTTTTGAAAAGTTATGGGATATAAAATTAGACCCTAAACGTGGCTTAACCACGGTAGAGATGATTCACGCCATCTTAGACGATGAAGTGTTTGGAATGTTTGTCGAAGGTGAAAACCCAGCGATGTCAGATCCTAACCAAAACCATGTACGTGAAGCTTTTGCGCATTTAGAGCATTTAGTTGTACAAGATATTTTCTTAACAGAAACCGCTGGTTTTGCTGATGTGATCTTACCTGCCTCTGCTTTCTACGAGAAAAATGGGACCTTTTCTAATACCGATAGACGCGTACAAATGGGACGCTTAGCGGTCAACCCACCAGGTGATGCAAAGCAAGATTTATGGATTTTACAAGAAATTGCTAACCGTTTAGGATGTGACTGGGATTATAACGGCCCTGAAGATGTGTTTAATGAAATGCGCCTAGCCATGCCAAGTATTGCAGGCATGACATGGGATAGAATCGAAAAAGAAGATTCTTTAACTTATCCTTTAGAAAATGTCGGTGATCCAGGCGAGCCTGTTATTTTTACGGATGGCTTCCCTACTGAATCGGGTAAAGGACGTTTTGTACCTGCTGAGTATATCCATGCAGATGAACTACCTGATGATGAATACCCCTTAATCTTTATTACAGGTCGTCAATTAGAGCATTGGCATACAGGTAGTATGACTCGTCATTCACCAACCTTAGATGCGATAGAGCCAGATCCAGTTTTATCTATGCACCCAGAAGATTTAGAAAAACTGGGCGTACAAGCAGGTGAAACGATTACTATCGAATCTAGGCGTGGAGTCATTACCGCTTATGCACGAGCCGATATAGGTATACAAAAAGGCACGGTTTTTATGGCTTTCTGCTACAACGAAGCTAGTGCAAATTTAATTACCAATGAAGCACTTGATCCATCCGCTAAAATCCCAGAATTTAAGTTCTGTGCGGTTAAAGCAACCGCTGGTGGTGAGATTGCCGTTAGGATTAATTAAATTCCTTATGTAGGCTATGGCTCACTACCATTAAGTTAAGAGATATAATCATAATATACAAGGTGTTACATCGTAGGCTGGGTTAGATTTTATTTGCGTAGCAATAAAAGCGTAACCCAGCATTGTTGAATGTGCGTAAAATGCTGGGTTACGTTTGCTACGCTACGCTTGCAAATCTAACCCAGCCTACACCGTAAATCATTGTTTAATATTAATTTAATGCTTAACTTAATTGCCGTGAAGCGATGGCTACTCACTTAACACGGAATATAATACTCATATTGTAGGTGCAGATTTATCTGCACTGTCGCAATGTCATTTAATCGCTTTAGGTTTTATTCCTCCATTTCGCCCATGGATCGCGTCTCTTTTCCGAGTGCTGCGCAGTCTTCTGATCATGTGCATCCGACTTAATTTTACGCTTTTCGCGTAAGCGTTCAGCATCTTCTAGGCTCAACTCCTTAGGGCTACCAGATACTTGCTCTTGTGGAATAACTCTATCCCTAGGAGGTATTAAAAATTGTTTAGGCGATGCTCTAGGTAAGTTTTTGAAATCATATAAATAGAAGCCTTCAACTTTTTCACGTGCCCAGTCCGTTTTCTTTAAAAACTTTACACTGGACTCAATGCAGGGGTTGGTCTTAAAACAATTGATATTTAAATAGGCAAAGAGTATTTCAAAGCCATACTGATCTACTATTTCAATCAATAAGTTTTGTAAACCAACACCATGTAAAGGGTTGTTCTCGTAATTTATCTCGTTACTCATACTCAATGTCTACTCAAAGGGATTAAAGGGCAATATTATACCCGAACAAAATGCTTCCCCAGCAAATACGCTAAGTAGTTACTTAAAAAATTGTTAAAATAAAGACTAACCCAAATCAAAAAGAGCTTTTAATGAAAATAAGTTTTTTAGCCTCACATGGTGGTAGCTCCGCCAAACATATTATCGCTGCGATTAAAGCACAGACTTTAACGGGCTTTGAAGTCGGGATTTTAATTACCAATAATAAAAGCACAGGCATCTATCCTTGGTGTTTGGAAAAGGGCATTGAAGTGCTACATATTAGCGCTAAAACCCACCCTGATAATGAAGACCAAGCGATTAAACAGGCCTTAGTTAAGGCGGGTACAGATCTTGTGGTGTTATCAGGTTATATGAAAAAAATTGGCGCTCAAACCTTAAGTGAATTTAGCAATAAAATTTTGAATATACACCCTGCTTTATTACCCAAACATGGGGGACATAAAATGTATGGTGATTTTGTACATGCAGCTGTTTTAGAACAAGGCGATAAGGAAAGTGGCGCTTCTGTACAAGTGATTAATGAAGTTTATGATGCAGGACCGGTCTTACTACAAAAAAGAGTGCCAGTATTAGAGGGTGATACGGTGGATAGTTTAGGGGAAAGAGTGCGAACAGTGGAGGGCGAGCTGTATTTGAATGCCTTAAAAAAATGGCAAGAAAATGGCTTTGTCGTCTAATGGAAAATAAACAAAAGGTCACAGTACAAGCAACTCAAGGGATTGTAGGCTTAGGGAAAAGCAAGCGTTTGGCCGCTATGCGTCAATCCACCCAGCAGAAAGCTGAAAAGTTAGTCGTTAAGGATAAGCAAAAATTTAATATCAACAAAAAAGAGGCGCAAGTTGAGCAAGCGCGAGTATTTATTAAGCAGTGTATGCTAGAGATTAAAGCAAGTTACCCGCAAGGTATGCAGAATAAGTTATTTGCTTTACGTTATGGCAATGAAGAAAAAATTAACCAGATGTCATTGCGTCAATTATTTGGTTTATTCAATATACAGCAGTCGTTGGCGCAAGAACTTGCCGAGTTTAAATTTAAAGAATCTGATGCTTAGTCGGCTAAATAGTACTCGCTTTCAGCCTATATTCTTGCTTTAGTCATATCTTTATTAGAAATAGTCGCTTTTGCATTTTCTAGTTCGCTTGCAAATTTTTTTGATATGTCGTTATAACTACCCCAATCATGGTTAAGGTAGTTATAACTAATACGAGGGAAAAATTCCCTTTTATGCCTTATTCAAAAACGTTTTTACCCGCTATTCTTTTAGCATCAGCAGCTTCAAATGCTGCTTGAGTAGACTCCGTTGATGCACCTACTTGTAGATGCTCTGTTTCTCTTCCTTTTAAGATAAGCACACCAATAATCGCAAGCGCAATAATTCCACCGACATATTTAAACGTATTATCTTTTTCTTGTTCTTCAGCCATTTGACTTTCCTCGTTATTATTTTTATTGGCAAGGTCTATTTATTATTGTTATTGACCTTGTGTAAGTCACTGAGTAATCTACTCAAATGCGACGAAACGATTAAATCATAAGCAATAGTATCGTGTCAAAACTTTATTTTAATAAGCCATATTTATTTTAATGTAATTATTTTATATCACTGAATTATAAGGATTGTTTTTTTATTTATAGTCTATGGCTTGATAAAAAAGTATTTTTCTTATGGCAAATATAACTATCGACTCGATACTAATGGTAGGCGTAGGATGGATAAAGGTTTTTTATTCCATGCCCATGACTCATTTTGTAAAAAAGGGGCATAAAAAACCTTTACCCACTCTACTGTTTCTCCCGTAATAATATGAAAAATAAAGCTTTAGCGTTGAAAACAAAGTACTTTAAGTCCTTTATTTTCAGCATCAATATAGACAGCGGGGGGCTTAATATCATCAATAAGTTGATAGTCTGGCGCTAATTCAGCCATATTTTGAATTAAGAATTGCCGATCTAAGTCAGGTGCATTTAAGCAGAGTAATAGTGTCGATTG
This sequence comes from Methyloprofundus sp., assembly GCA_013138595.1. Classification (GTDB taxonomy): domain Bacteria; phylum Pseudomonadota; class Gammaproteobacteria; order Methylococcales; family Methylomonadaceae; genus Methyloprofundus. The sequence goes on from WTCM01000124.1 coordinate 17,392, forward strand.
AGCCGCCATAAATTGATCCAGACGGCGTAGAATCTTGGGGTAATCTTTGGCAATATCAACGCTGCCTTTTTGCAGGGTAGGGGGGTCACAAATGAGCAAATCGAAAGGTCCGCGTTTTTTAAAACGTCCAAATGAATTAAAAATATTCAGTTTTTCAAAGCGAACCTGTTGTAGAGGCTGTTCATTTAAGCGGTGATTTTCACGTCCGACATTTAGAGCGGCACTGCTCATATCGACATTTAACACGGATTTAGCATTGCCAGCGATTGCTGCGACTGAAAATCCACAGGTATAAGCAAATAAATTCAGCACACGTTTGTTTTCACTGTGTTGCTGTACCCAATCTCGCCCCTTTGCCATATCCAGAAATAAACCTGTATTACGTGCTTTACCTAGGCTGATATTAAAGTGTAAATTATTTTCAAGGATAGTAAATTGTTCTACTACATCCCCTCGAATAAGCTCAATAGGCCCCGAGAGCTGATGACGGTGCTGCACTTGTATGCTACGACAACTAGGCAAAACCGATTGTAAATAATCCGCTAAGTTTTCAATAGCGTTTGTCGGCTCAGTGGCAAAGAGAGTGATTAAAGCAACTGGGGGCAGCCAGTCGATAGTGACATGGTGTAAATCAGGGTAAGCATGTCCACGACCATGAAATAAGCGTTGCGCTTGCTCAGGGGGCTGTGGAAGCTGTAGATATTGGGGGATATTGTTAAGTGCAGTCACGGTGTTTTAAAGCTGATGAATATTGATTATAGAGGGGGCTCTATTCAAGAGTTCCCTCCTTCGCTTCATAAGTTTCTAAGGAATGAGCACGGAATAAGTTCCGCAACCTGGCGTAGGATTTTTGTTTGCCTTCAAGGCGTTGAAATAGGCGCATAGCTAGCTACGCAACTATTTCAACAACGCAGAAGGCGAACAAAAAGACCAGTCAGGTGGGGAAGTTATTTCGTGCACATTC
>WTCM01000102.1 GCA_013138595.1 Methyloprofundus sp.
AAATTGAATTCTGCGATTTGCCCCTAGTCCCTTGGCAAGTATCCTGTTTTTATTATCGTCGCAAATTAACCGAATAATTTTAACTCAAGAGCTGTTTCTAAGCTAGGAGTGTTTTTGCTATTTTTATGCCAGTCATAAAAAAGGCCCGCAAACAAAGCTTGCGAGCCTTTTAAAAGCGAAGCAACATCACTTCGTTTTAGCGATAAAACAGCTTGTACCTATGCAGTCAGCGCATCAATCAACTCATCATAAGATAAGCCTTTATCGGCTAACACATCTAATAAAATCTGTGTCGCAGCTTCCATACCTTCATTACTGCAGTTCATTTCTTTTTCTTTATCACGCATTTGCTTGTATAAAGGCGCAACGACATCATTAATAGTTGCTGCATTAGGCGCAACTCTTTCGGCATGATAGCCGTCAGACGTTGGTGTAATGTGTGCAAGCACCCAGTAATGGTCGCCATTTTTTGCTTGATTAATCACAAACGCACGAATTTCTTTTCCAGCGCGAATGGTATCCCATACAAGCTTAAAACAAGCACGAGGCATATCATCATGGCGTACGATATTATGGTTTGCACCGATTAGCTCATCTTGCGTGTATCCTGCTACTGTTTGAAACACATCATTTGCAGATGTAATCATTCCATTTTTATCAGTGTCACTGATGATTGTTCCAGTGTAGTTAATTTCAGCCATTAGGGTACTCTCCTCGTTATTATTATATAGTTGGTACAATGGTATTAAATGAAGTGACCTTATATCATTTAATGTATTGTGGATTTTACTCCTAGTTCTTGATAGAAAGCAAAAAAATTCTTACAATAGATTGACCTATCTGCCTTAAATCCCATGAACACTTAAGCGGGAATAACTAGCACTATAATCTGGGGCGCACTTTATGCCCCACTAGCATTAAGTTAATGTAATTTTACATACGATAAAAGATGTCATACCGTAGGCTAAATCTTCGTAAAATGCTTGCTTAGGCCATAGCTTTTTAGCCCAGTATTTTCAAAAAATCCTTCTTAGAGACACTAAAGCCCGCCGCATTTAAATGTCCGCCGCCGCCCATCGCAACGGCTATTGCAGCCACATCAAACTCACCCATTGAACGTAAACCACACTCATAACACTGACGTTTACCATGATAATGATAAGTCAGCCCATACGTCCCTGATAGCTTTGCTAAAGCATGTCCTAAATCACTGGCATAAGCCCCTGGAGCATTCACAGCAAGACCGATTTGACCGTCTAAACTGATGCTATGCCTAGAATTTAGTAAACCTTTAACCATTTGCTTATGTTGTTTTAATAACACTCGTCCTTCTCTATATAAGGTTTCCAGTTTAATCCCTTCAAATTGATTGAAAGCAATCGGTCGGCGGACAAATAAAGCTTTCATGATTTCTTCGGTATGCTCTAATTCATGCCGCCATAAATCATGATCTTCTATATGTTGTAATAGCTGAGGTGGCTCTTTATCTCCTTGAAAATAATCCCACGCTATCTTACAGCCACTTTTCTGCATATTAAAATGTAGCTCTAAATTGCTAGGAATTTCACCTTGACATGCCTTATAAGCCTCTTGCGCACTAATATGATGATCTAAAACCACTATTTTGTTAGCGCGTTTTGCAGCTTGAATTAAGTCTTGCATCGGATAACAAAAATCAACGATATATAAATCCGCTCCCTGTGCAAAATCAGGCATAGGACGCTGGTGCGTGACTGCTTGATACTTTGCCGTATTCCCTAGGGATTTCCATGCCGCCCATGCAGCCGCATAACCATCTAAACAATGTGCGTGATACAGCACAACAGGCTTTACAAACGCGCTATTTTTATGCATTGATTGGCTCCTTTTTAGCTATTTTTTGTCAAAACTGAGATTTGTTCTAATTTTTACACATAAAAAAAGGGACGATCATAATAGACCGCCCCTTTTTGGTATCACTATTATTTATTCAGTGCGCTTAAATTACCGTTTAATAGGTTGCTTATCAGCATCGTAGGCGGCATCGGTCATCACTTTTGCAATCACAGTATATGCTTTTGTCCACGTTCGCTTAGTTTCTTCGGTAAACCCTTCTCCTAAACCTTGCTCCAGCGTCCACAACAAAGTATCTCCTACGATAGCGTAGTGTTCATACAGTACATCATATTCAATATGCCCTATTGCAAGGTCTTGTAACACAGGCACAACACGATCTAATTTATCGATAGAATTAACAACTTTAGCAATGGTGGAAATTAACTTATCACCTTGCGTCTGCATATCGTTATTAAATAAAGGCTTTACCTCTGGCGCAACCTCAAATAAGCGCCCATAAAATAACCCTGCCGCCGCCTCTTTAATCTCCACAACTTGTCCCCAAGTTGTTTGCAAAATCTCAATTTCATCCTCTGTAAATAAAACATCACCATTCGCTGAGTTATTAGCTGATGATTTCCCCGTGAAAATTAGATAAGCAATCAGTATAGCAAAGACAATTACTACAAATATCCCCATGATCTTTTCCTCTTAGTATTATTATTTTTATTAAGGCGATCAATATATTTTAAATATAAAGTCGTCATGCTTTCCCTATTGATCTGAGTTTTATTAGCTCAAATTTTCGTCATCCTCAACTAGGCATTAATAGCTACTTTTAAGTTTTTCAGCTACCCATCTAGCGACGAAAATCAGTATAGCAGAAAAAAATCAGCACCAAAAACTTATATCATATCTAAATAAGATTCATTACAATTAAGATTCAGAAACTATTGAACCTCACAGACCACTAATAAACCTGCACCACAAATTCCACTTGCCCATCCACTATTTCATTAATCGCCAATGAACGATGCGCCTTATTGCCCCCTTCAAATGTAATCAAACCTTTCACACCCTCAAACCTATGGATAGAACCTACACGCTGATGAAGGCACAATGGCTTATTTTTTTGTGCTATACATTGGTTCATCAACTCAACCAATAAGACATAAGCCTCCATGCTGAGCGCACTACTGGTACTTATATCATCGACACTCAAACCCATCACAGATGCTTGTTTTAATAGACGTTCGCCTAACGGAGTAAACTCTAAATCATAAGAAAAGGTATCCACAGCAAGTGCGTCATTCATTAACTCTTTGGGGTGCTGTGTTTGCGCTTTAATGCCTGCAAAAATACCATCACTCAACATGATTTTCGGGTTCCAACCCAACTCAAGCAAGGCAAGTTTTACTTGAAAAACAAACTGCACAGGCATTGGTAAATAGAGTAGTTCCGGATCTTTAACTTGCATTGATTGCAATAACGGCAAAATATCTGGCTGCTTTGCAAGATCATAATGATCTGTCATTACTCCCTCAGTGCTCGTAAATTGCTTGCTAAACTCCTTCGCTAAATAATCAAAATGTGCATTATCTGATTTATTTATAATAGCCACTCGATCAAGCCGCAATTCATCTCTTACATAAAATGCAGCCACCGCCGCTTGAAAAGTATCATCAAAGTTAAATTGCTTAATATAAGGACTGTATTCGCTAATATCAGGATGCGAGGCAAGCACGACAAAGACTGGCGTTTTAAATTGCTCAGCAATTTTAGCAACAGCTAAAGCTGAATTACTCGCAGAAAGCATAAAAACCGCCGCAACCTTATGGCTTTCTACCAATGCTTTTAAGGCGGCGACTGATTTCTCAGGCTGATTCTGATCATCAATTTTGATCCACTCTATGGCATCACCATTATCTAAATAGGGTATCAGCTGTTGCGCAATCTCAATCCCGCGCATCCCCATATTCCCTCGGAAACTATCCAGCCCACTAAAAGGGGCAATAACACCGATTTTAACCGTCTTATGACTAGGGCTTATTGCGGGTTGTTTTTCATACTCAATGAAAGCAAACCAAGTGACAATCATTATCAGCATTAATGCAAAAAAACGTTTCATCAACTACCACTCCTATTGGCTTTATAAGACATACAGTATACGAACTCTAACGATGATATCTTCTTTAAAATGCATTTTAATTTTTCTTTTTAAATCAATCATATCCGCCCTATCAATCTCATCTCTTGCCAATATATTTGCAAAAATAACTCTCTCTCCCCGCGTAAAGCTTAAGCGTGAATTATTCACAATAATATATTTACCATTCACTAAAAAGCGACTACTTTCTAATAATGATTCAAGAGCAATGCTTTCAACAATACGCTGATAAGACGTATAAAGCGGCACTGAAATAAGCATAAAGAGAATAAGAACTAAGCCTATGCCTCGTTTTGCATGCACAATCGGCGAATAACCTAAGAACCTAAACGTAAAGGTAGCCGCTAAGGTAATGCCGGTTAAATTCGTAGAGAAGAGCAAAAAAGCCTGCAAAAAGAATTCTAAATTACCGCGCCCAATACCAATTCCAGCAACTGCTAATGGCGGCACTAAGGCGACAGCAATGGCAACACCCGCAAGGCTCTGCATAATCTCTTTATGCGACTTAGAGTAAGCCGCAGAAATACCTGCAATAATGGCAACGGCTAAATCTAACAAGGAGGGGTTAATTCTAGCGGACATTTCCCCCGTCAACATTTTATAAGGAAATATTTGTGTAATCAGTGCTGAGGCAAACAATGCTAGAGTAATGCCTAAGGCAATTTTTAGTAGCGATTTTTTGAGTAATTCACTATTACCACGCAATAAGCCCATCGCTAAAGACACAATAGGCGCCATTAAAGGCGCTAATAACATCGCTCCAATTAACACCGCTGTACTACTTTGAAAAAGCCCCACGGTTGCAAGCATGGTGCTTAAAATCATCAACGTAATATAAATTTTACCTATCTGAGCATCCTCTCTTAAAGCAACAAATAACTCACGAAAGCGTTGTTCAGAGGCATGTGAGAAAAAAGGAATTTTTTGCCGACTGACTTGTTCTAATTCTTTTTCATTGGGTAAATAAGCCACTTTCACGCTTTCTTTAGCCGACAAACGCTTATTGCTTGCATCTTGCCACTCGCCTATATTAACGCGTACGGCACTCGGTAGCACGACACAGCGCAAAGGTGTTCGTGTCGTACAGTGCCCGTCAATCAAGACCTTTAAAGGAGGAGAGCTTTCAATGTCTAGTTGACTCGTTTTAATAAAACCAATCCCTCTAGGCAATGCTGAATGATTTTTAGCCCTTGTTAAAAGACGTAATAAAATATTGAAATAGACAAGAATTGAAACAGGCGAGGAAACCAACATAGAAATAGAGCCATCTCGAATGGAACTATCCTCTTTAATTAACTTAGAGATTAAACTGCCACGATGGCGCTGAATAATCATACAGCCACTCGCCGCTGTTTTGACTTTTTTCCCCTTTGCCGTGATAAAACTAAAGGGCAGTAGCTTTAAGTGAAAGCTATGTTGAATAGAATTTAGGATAAAATTAAATTTATTAACGCCTTGTTTGGAGTCCAATAAAGGCAACCAGCCGATCACCGCTTTAAATAATAAAACCTGCCCATTGCATAAAATAATATCAATGGCAGGCGGTTCGGCACGCAAGGCTAGCTCTATGGCCGCACTCCGCTCAAGTGGCAGATCAAATGATTTCAGCAGTATTTTTTCGCTTTTATCAGCGATTAAACCGACACTAAAATCATACTCTATAGCAAGACTTAAAACCGCTTTAATATCAGCTAAAGAACCCGCAACAACAACATGCTGAATATTGTCTAAATATCTTTTAGGGCTATCGAGTACGGCCGCTAAATCGACTGAACTAATACCTGTCGCAAATTCATTTCCCTGAAGTTGCTGACTTAATACCGCATCCTCAGCCCCTGTAATAAATAATGCTGAACGCACATAAGTAGCCATAAACTTACCTCAAAGTAGGGTACGCACCGCGTACCTTTAGCCAACATGGGATGCAGTACCCACCCTCACCCTCAATACAGCGCTAAAAACTAAGTTTCTTCACCCGCCAATAAACGCTGAATATTACTTTTATGTCGCCAAATCAAAATAACAGCAATGAGGACTGCGACATAAACTAAAGTCTGCATACCCATCATAAAGTACACATACAGTGGTGCAAGAGAGGCGGCGACTAAGGCGGACAGTGACGATATTTTGAATAATTTATAAACCGTATACCACGTCAGCAATACCGCCAAACCGACCATCCAATGTGCGCCTAACAAAACACCAAAGGAAGTCGCAACGCCTTTCCCACCTTTAAAACCAAAAAAAATCGGGTATAAATGCCCTAAAAAAGCCGCCAGTACAACAGCGGCTAAAATCAATGGCTGTACATTTAAAAACTGCGCGATTAAGACAGGGATTAAGCCTTTTAACATATCACCTAATAAAGTAATCGCAGCGGCTTTCTTGCCACCAATACGCATTACATTGGTCGCACCTGGATTGCCTGAACCTTCTGCACGCGGGTCAGGTAAGCCCATTAAGCGACATACAATAATGGCGCTGGAAATAGAGCCTAATAAATAAGCGACGGGAACTAATAGCCATTCAATCATCTTTCTATCCTAATTTTTTATATTTATTTGAGTTCACTACTTGTATGACAAGGATATTTCCCTGATACTGACACTCTCTGATAGATATTATAACTGGAAGTTTTATGGACATAATTTTTTTAGGTGGTTTAAGTATAGATACAATTATTGGTATCTATGACTGGGAGCGTGAAACAAAGCAAACTGTCATCTTAGACATCGAAATGGCTCACGATATTAAAAAGGCCGCGACGACAGACGATATAGAAGATACACTAGACTATAAAGCTGTTTCTCAAGCAGTAATTAGCTTTGTAGAAAAGAGCGAGTTTTTTCTAGTAGAAAGACTTGCCGAAGAAATCAACGGCATGATTCGCAAGCAATTTAATGTGCCTTGGGTTAAGCTGACACTGAATAAAAAAGGCGCGATCAGTGGCGCGAGTGATGTAGGTATTATTATTGAGCGCGGAGCAAAATAAATGCCACTTTGCTTTATTAGCATCGGTAGTAATATTAATCGAGAGCATAACATCCGTTCTGCTCTCGATGCCTTACAAGCGACGTTCGGTAGCTTACAGAACTCTAGCATTTATGAATCTAGTGCGGTAGGGTTTGAAGGCGATGCTTTCTATAATTTAGTCAGTGTCTTTTCCTGTGAGCAAGAAATCGCTTATATCTGTCAGCATTTAAAAACTATAGAAAATAACCATGGCAGAGTGCGTAGTGGTGAAAAATTTTCATCACGCACACTGGATATAGACTTATTGCTGTATGGGCAGCACATTATACAAACAAAAAAGCTAACAATCCCGCATCAAGATATTTTAAATTATGCCTTTGTGCTAGAGCCTTTAGTTGAACTTGCAGCAGATGACTTACACCCGGTTACGCAAGTCAGTTATGCGCAATTATGGTCAGACTTTGATAAGTCAGAATTACAACAGCATACCGTGGATGATGTATTATTTTAGCTAAACAAACTACGCCCTCCATCGATAGTCATAATTTGCCCTGTCATATACCCTGCATCACTGATTAAAAAGCTAATCGCTTTAGCTATATCCTCAGGGCTGCCCATGCTTTGCAAAGCCACTTTATCCAGTATCTCCTGCTGCTGTTGCGCATCAACATCCTCGCCTTGTTCAGGCCATAAAATTGCCCCAGGAGCGACAGCATTCACTCTAATTTCAGGTGCTAATTCTTTTGCTAATATGCGTGTTAAGGCGACTAAGCCTGCTTTTGCAATACTGTATACAGGAAAGCCTTTTAGCCCGCGCTCTGCATGAATATCTACCATATTCACCACACAACCTTGCCGCTCTTTTAAGCAAGGGCTTAAGGCATTAATTAAGAAAAAAGGGGACTTCAAATTACTCGCAAGTAAGTCATCCCATTGCTGTGTCGTTACCTCTTGCATCTCGGTGGCATAAAAAGCAGAAGCATTATTAATTAACACATCGACTCCAGCCCAGGCATGTTGTGCAAACTCAGCTAAGCCCGTTAAGGCTTGCAAATCATTCAAATCAGCTTGATACAAACGCACTGAATCCGCACGTTGCGCATTTAGGCGTTCAGCAAGTGCCAAAGCAGCAGGTTCAGAGGAACGATAATGCAAGATAATAGAATGCCCTTGAGTATGTAAATATTGCGCGCAAAAAGCCCCGACTCGCTTAGCCGCGCCAGTGATTAAAATCACTTTTGCGCTCATTGGTAACTTTGTCCCTGATGCTTTAACCAGCCTGCCGCATGATGCCCACTAGGGTCGGCATGTGTCCAATGAATCACGCCCCCTTGCGGAGTCCATTCATACTCGCCAGAATAAGCGACTTTATCGCCTTTTTGTAAATTCTTAATTCTAGGCGCAAGATCAATATTATGTGCCACTAAAGCGGTTTGTCCTGAGCCGACATTGAGGATAAATTTTTGATGCCGAGAGCCGTCTAAGTCATCCGCTAAGACCTTAACAACAATGCCTTCACCCTGCGTTTGAATATCACTTTGTTTATTTTTATAAGCGTGCTGGAGGTCATTATTATTCACCACTTGCTCAGTCACTCCCCCTAGCCGCTGTAATAAACCACTGACACTGAGCGAGCCCTGACTTTGATAGGTATCAAAAGCAACCACGCCCAGTGCAATACAAGCAATAAGGATTTTTTTCATTGAGAGCCTATCCGCTTTTGTCCTTGTTTTTTCACAAATAGACGCGAAAACAACAGCCCTGATTCAAATAATAACCAAATAGGCACGGCTAATAAAGTCTGTGAAATCGCATCAGGCGGGGTTAAGAACATGCCTACAATAAAAGCACCGACAATAATATACGGGCGTTTTTCAGCCAGTTGTTGTGGTGTAAAAATACCTGCCCAAACTAACACAATGGTCACAATCGGCACTTCAAACGCCATACCAAAAGCAAAAAACATGGTCAATACAAAGTCCAAGTATTTAGCAATATCGGTCATCATGGTGACACCGACAGGGACTGCGGTGGTCAAAAAGCCAAAGACTAAAGGAAAAACGACAAAATAAGCAAAAGCCATCCCCGCCGCAAACAACAAGGTACTTGCAACCAGTAATGGGGCAATCATACGTTTTTCATGCGCATATAAACCTGGTGCTACAAAAGCCCAGAATTGATATAAGATCACTGGAATAGCAGAAAAAATTGAGGCTATTAACACCAATTTAAACGGCGTTAAAAAAGGCGAGATCACATCAATTGCGACCATTGAGGTATTTTCAGGCAAGAATTGCATTAAAGGCTTTGCTAAAAAACTGTAAATTTCATTCGCAAAAGGTGCCATACATAAAAATACCAGTAAAACACTTAACACCACTTTTAATAAACGATTGCGCAGTTCAATTAAATGTGAAATAAACGGCTGTTCCTGCTCTTCTTCATTTTGCGTCATGTTTATCTTTATCCGCTATTTCTTTTTTAGCCTCTAAGAAATGTTCAGCACGTCCGTCTAAATCCAGACCGCTAGTCATCGAATCAATTTTATCTTGCTGTTCTTGCAGCATTTGCCTTAATTCTTCTTCCTTAAATTCTTCTTTTATTTCTTCTTTGACAGCCGCGACCATGTGTCGTGTTTTCCCCACCCAAAAACCCGCCACTCGCGCGACTTTAGGTAATTTTTCAGGACCGATCACCAGCAGACTGACTAAACCTATTAAACAGAGTTCCCAAAAACCGACATCAAACATAAGCTAGACTTTATCTTGTTCAGTGGTTTTACTGGTCACTTCGGCTTCGATAATATCTTCCTCTTTATCGTCCAGGTTTTTATCACCTTCACCGTCTTTCATTGCCGAGCGAAAGCCTCTAATCGCTCCGCCCAAATCACCGCCGATATTTTTGAGTCGTTTAGTACCAAATAAAACAACCACTATCGCTAATACAATTAATAATTGGGTAACACTGATGCCCATAATACTTCCTCTTGAGTTATTTCTGACGCTGTGCTTTTTCTTCTAAACCTGACAAGCCAAAACGGCGTTGCAATTCATTCAGCACATCATCAGGATGTAAATCTTGTTGTGCTAATAGCACCATACAATGAAACCATAAATCTGCTGTTTCATAAATAATTTTTTGTTTATCGCCATCTTTTGCAGCAATCACGGTTTCTGTGGCTTCTTCACCGATTTTTTTTAAGATCGCATCTATACCTTTGTCGTAAAGACTGGCGACATAAGAACTATCAGGTGATTGTAGTTTACGTTGTTCTAGCACTTCTGCTAGTTGTGTTAGGGTGTTGGTCATTTTACTCTACTGTTGTGTTCTAACTCACTATTTTCAGCGGAAAATCAGGCACTAATTCAGAGTGAATTAATGCATGTTGGCTATTAAAGAAACTCATTTCGCCCTGCTCATTACATAACCACACTTCTTTTGCACCTGCGGCACAATATAAGGCTCTTTTTTCCGTCATTTCTTTTTGCGTATTGCTACTCGATAAAATTTCGACACAAATTTCAGGAGAAATAGAGGCTTCTGTTTCCAGCTTAATTTTTTCCCATACCGCCATTGAAGCCCAAGCGGTATCGGCAACTTTTGTACCTTTAGTCGTTTTAATGGCGCATTCAGAGAGTGCGTAACCATTATCTAATAAACCTTCCAATAAAATAGCAATTCTAGTTTGAAAAAATGAATGATAAATTTTAACAGGGCTCATAACAATTTTATCATATTCATTCAGCTCAATTTTAAAAGGTAAGTTTTGTAAATCAGGATGTTCACATGCTTCTTGCCAATTCATTTTTATTACCCCACAGTTCTAATTCCTCACGCAGAAAATCCAGTAAAAGCACTCAAAACACTGGAGTCTAAAACGCGTTTTAGGCATATTTTCATACAGTGTCAGCAGTATGAAAGCAAAAGAGCTATTTTTGGCTACCAACTTAAGATGGGACAACCCCTGGTTTTTGGAGGTCAAGCTTTGCTTGATCTGTCAGGCAAAGCCTGACCTCCAGACACTCAATACATCCTTCTATATCCCGTGTTTTGTTGTAGCCCTATTTTTTATACATTTCAGCAGGATCTTTTAATACCGCTGAATTTTCAACCCACTCGTTGTTTTCTAAAGTCCTATAAAAACAACTTTCACGCCCTGTATGACAAGCGATACCGCCCTGCTGTTCTATTTCTAATAAAATAACATCTTCATCACAGTCGAGTTGAATATTAATCACTTTTTGCTGATTGCCTGACTCTTCGCCTTTACGCCATAAGCGATTACGTGAGCGTGACCAATAAACAGCATAACCGTTTTCGACGGTAAGCGCTAAAGATTCGCGGTTCATCCATGCGAACATCACCACCCTGCCTGTGCCTGCTTGTTGTGCTATTACAGGGACTAAGCCGTCTGCTGTCCATTGGATTTCGTTTAGCCAAGTTGTGTTCATAGTAAATTTTGATTTAATAGTTAAAGCTCTCAAAAATCTGTTTTAAATCAATGTTTAAGTCAGGAAATAAATACGGGGTCGCTGTATCATCCTCTGCAAACATAGATTTTAATTGATATTGCCCACTTTCATCCAGTACAAATTGATGAATCACTTGATCGTTTGGATAAACAATCCAATATTCACTAACACCACTTTGCTGGTATAGCGCATATTTAATTTGCATTTCCTTTTTGGAGTTACCTTTGGATAATATTTCAACAATCCAATCAGGCGCGCCATTACAACCTTGTTTATCCAGCATTTCAGGCTTACAAACCACGCATATATCAGGCTGTACAACTGTGTGAATTTCTTGGCTTTCCAGTAATGACTTTTTACGGTCATACAAACGTACATCAAAAGGCGCGGGGAAAAGCTGGCACTGTTTGCCTCTTAAATAATTACCAATATCAATAATTAAATTTCTTTCTATACGTTGATGATTAACATTAGGCGCAGGTGACATTAACGACACTTTACCTTTAATTAATTCCACTATTTCATCTAGCTGCCATGTTAGATAGTCGGCATAGCTGTAGCTTTTATTTAGGTCTAATTGGGATAGGTGGGTTATTTTTGGCATGGGGATTTACTTTTTTACTCTCTAAATGATGATGGGGGTTAGCCATGCATACTTACCACTAGATACATGCTCCTTAAACTTATCAAGCTTTATCCCGTTCCACTTAAAAATTATATTATGTGGTATAGCAACTGTTTCGTTACTTTCTGTGCTGCTAGTTTTACCTTTTGGAAAGTATTTTATTTTATTATTTTCTAAAGCTTCATATCTTGCGGAATGGTGTGTAATAAAATCAAGATGTGCTGTCCTATCTCTTCCTCCCGCACACACTTCATTCATTGCACTTTTACTATTTGTGGCATATAAGAAATAGCCTTTATCTATTTTTTTTTGTTCTTTTAACCAAGATAGTCTTTTTATATCATGGACAACATCAATATGAGTATTTGTTGTATTTGTATTGCCCTTGAACTTGAATTCAAAGCCAATTTTTTCATCGTTAAGTATCACATACAAGTCAAGCCATGTATTACCAGAAAAATTATTTTCAAAAATATTTTTTTCAAAATCTAGCTTTATTTCATCTCTATATTTGTCTTTTAAACGCCATGCGAAATGAAATACCAGTGTTTTTTCAGACGAACAGAACTCATCGCCACTATTTATATCGGACATAAGCTCATACCAAATACCCGTTATTTCATCAACCATATTAGACTCCAAATAAAGCGTATCAGGACAAATATCCTGTTCATTTACCCATGTAACTGTATCACCCACAATACTGACTTGATTAAAATACTCTATATCCTGTAATTCTTTAAAAACACCGAAATTGAGTAAGGGCTTACAGTCATAAAGTCCTATTTCATCATTGGTAAATATTATCAGTAATTGATAATCACTAAGAACTTTTACCGATTTAACACACGGATTCATAATTTTATAGCACTTTAATTTAAGTCATTAGCTGCCGACATTAAAATTACATCCAAAACGCGTTTTGGACTCCACATCAATTTAAATATTCTCTCTATATTGATGGGTTTCGCAAAAAGACGCTCTACCCATCCTACGATTACAACCGAACCTCTATCCCACGTTCTTGCATATATTGCTTGGCTTCTTCTACGCTGTATTCTGCAAAATGAAAAATACTTGCCGCTAGTACCGCATCGGCTTTGCCTTTTATCACTCCATCGGCTAAATGCTGTAAATTTCCAACACCACCTGAGGCTATCACGGGAACAGCTACGGCTTCACTGACGGCACGGGTTAGCTCTAAATCAAAGCCTATTTTTGTACCGTCTCTATCCATGCTGGTCAGTAATATTTCACCAGCACCGTAGTTGACCATTTTAATCGCCCATTCAATCGCGTCTATGCCTGTGCCTTTGCGTCCGCCGTGGGTGAATATTTCCCAGCGATTAGGCTCGCCTTCTGCACTGACTTTTTTGGCATCAATTGCCACTACGATACATTGTGAGCCGAATTTATCAGCAGCTTGCTGAACAAATTCTGGGTTAAAAACAGCAGCACTATTAATACCGACTTTATCCGCGCCAGCATTTAACATACAGCGTATATCTTCTAATTTTCTGATCCCACCACCGACTGTTAGCGGGATAAACACTTCACTAGCAACTTGCTCAACTACATGTACAATCGTATCGCGGTTATGGTGGGTTGCCGTTATATCTAAAAAGGTGATTTCGTCTGCGCCTTCGCGGTCGTAACGGCGTGCGACTTCAACAGGGTCTCCTGCGTCGCGAATATCGACAAATTTTACGCCTTTAACGACGCGCCCGTTATCAACATCAAGGCAGGGGATTATACGTTTTGCTAGGCTCATGCGGCTTCTTGTCGGTGTATAGGTTGTTGAATTAAGTCAGTTTCATTCTCATCAAAAATAGCGAGAACATGGACATTTTTACGAGTTTCTGCTGTAGTCGTATCCCAAAGCACATCAATCAACTCATCCAATGCTTTTCCTCGGCTACTCACCGTATCCATCCACGATTTTTTGACTCTCATTTTTACTATCAACGCAGTAGGAATCATACCAGGATAAGCTTCATCAAAATAAAGATCACCAAGAATATACCCCTTGTCATAACAGTTTTTTTTAAAGTTTTGTAACTTAAAGTTTAACTCTTTTTTATCCATTTTAATAAGCCCTCTTCGTGACCCAGCAATATCATCAATGTAAGTATATCCTCAGGAGCAGGCGTACCTGTCAAAGTATAACGAAGCTGCTCACTCCAAATGCAATGCCCCGATGCTTCAAATAAACGACTATAAGTCTGCATTAAAATCCTACTATCTCCTTTAGCGTCTTCTAGCTTGCTTTGCAAGCCACTAAAAATCAATAGAACAGCAATATCATGGGTTTTTAATGCCCTTCTAACTTGGCTAACACCATAAATTGAACATTCCTCATCGAATAAATTATCAATATCAAAATGTTTACAAATTTTGGCTTTTAACATTAATTCAATGCTATAACCTGCTAAATAGAATGCACCCGCATACTTTTCATTATCACACAATATATTTGCTTCATCTAAGCGTTCTTGCGCTAATAGCTCTATTTCATCAACCGTCTTCATGAATAAGATTCAGCAATTTTCTCCGCTTCGGCAAAATTCAAAGTATTTTCATAAATAGCTCGCCCTGTAATCGCGCCCATAATGCCATCACCTGCGACTTTACCTAGCGCATGAATATCATCCATATTGGTGATTCCACCTGAAGCTATCACAGGAATATTAATCGCACGTGCCAGTTTTGCTGTGGCTTCAACATTCACACCTTGCATCATACCATCACGGGAAATATCGGTATAAATAATCGAATCGACCCCATGATCTTCAAATTTCTGCGCTAAATCAATCACATCATGGTTGGATAGCTTAGACCAGCCATCAATTGCGACTTTACCGTCTTTCGCATCTAAGCCAACAATAATATGCCCTGGATATTCTACGGCTACATCTTTGACAAAATGCGGTGCACTGACCGCTTTTGTACCGATAATCACATATTGCACACCTGCGTCTAAATACCCTTCAATAGTAGCTTCATCACGTATACCACCACCAATTTGTACAGGTACATCAGGGTAAGCTTCAACAATTGCATGAATAATGTCAGCATTTCTTGGTTTACCTGCAAAGGCTCCATCTAAATCGACTAAATGAATACGTCTTGCACCAGCCGCGACCCAGCGACCTGCGACTTCAACAGGGTTATCTGAAAAAACTGTATCATCTTCCATACGCCCTTGACGTAAGCGCACACATTTTCCATCTTTTAAGTCGATAGCGGGAATTAACAACATTTTTTAAGCCTCGGTAATATATAAATAAAAATACTACCAATTTAAGACAGGGCAACGAACGCATCACTTGTAGGTGTGGATTTATCCGCACTGCATGATAGCTTGTGTAGCGCAGAAAAGTGCAGATGAATCTGCACCTACATAACTATAGTGTCCCATATTAAGTTGGTAGCCATAATAAAATTAGGACTGTCCGTCCCAGTGTAAAAAGTTTTTTAACAGTTGCAAACCCACTGTTTGACTTTTTTCAGGGTGAAATTGTACCGCAAAGATATTATCTTTTGCGACGGCACAGGTAAATGCATTTGGATAGTCACTGGTCGCGGCTATTGTTGCCTCATCTTCTGGCTGAGCAAAATAACTGTGTACAAAGTAAAAGCGACTGCCTTGTGGAATGTCTTGCCAGACAGGGTGTTCCTGTTGCTGTACTTGATTCCAGCCCATGTGGGGGATTTTTAATTTCTCGCCTTGTGTATCGTGTAAGTCTTTAGCGAAATGCACGACATTGCCAGAAATTAGGTTTAAGCCTTCTATACCGCCATTTTCTTCGCTATGTGATAGCAAGGCTTGCATACCTAAACAAACACCGAGTAAAGGTTTAGTAGCTGCGACTTGGGCAATCACTTCGATAAGTTCGGTATCATGTAAGGCTTGCATACAATGCTCCATCCCTCCTACACCAGGAAAGACCACGCGATCTGCGGCTAAAATAGACTGTTTATCAGAAACGACACGCACATCCACTTTGGGTGAGGCGTGTTGTAGGGCTTTGGCGATGGAGTGTAAATTCCCCATGCCGTAATCAATAACTGCTACGGAGGACATTTGAGTAAATTAATATAATTAAGTAAACAACTTTTAGGTCACGGAACGCTATGCTATGCGTTACTATCACCTAGCTAATGATATATCACTCACTAGGCAAAAAGCCACCCAAAACGCGTTTTGGACTCCATGTTTATTGTATTTAAAACTTTTACAACCTCAATATACGGAAGCTACTAGTTATAAAACACCTTTGGTGGAGGGCATAATACCTTCCATACGTGGATCACGAGTCACTGCCATACGCACAGCACGTCCCATTGCTTTAAACACAGTTTCAGCGATATGGTGTGCATTGATGCCTTTAAGGTTGTCAATATGTAAACTCACGCCAGCATGATTCACAAAGCCTTGAAAAAATTCGCGGAATAAATCCACATCAAAACTGCCTATCATGGCACGGTTAAATTCTACTTCGTAATACAGACCTGGTCTGCCTGAGAAATCAATGACGACACGAGATAAAGCTTCATCTAATGGCACATAAGCATGTCCATAACGATATAGACCTTTTTTATCCCCTAGGGCTTGTGCAAAAGCTTTGCCTAAAGTGATACCTATATCTTCTACCGTATGATGATCGTCAATTTGCAAATCACCTTTACAGGCAATATCCATATCAATCATGCCATGACGGGCAATTTGATCCAGCATATGCTCTAAAAAGGGTACGCCTGTCTCAAATTTAGCCGTGCCTGTGCCATCTAAGTCGATGCTCACGCTTATTTGGGTTTCTAATGTGTTGCGTTCAACACTTGCGGTTCTATTTGTCATTTTTTTATCAACTCATGACGCGGAGCGTCTTGGTATGCGTTCCCACGCAGAGCATGGGAACGATAAAAACCTACCGATTACTTAGGAACGCGTACGAAACAATCTCCCGATTTCTAACGTGTCTTTTTGCACCAGCAGAAATGACCTCATTCGTTGCGTAGAACAACTATGCGCCTCATGAGCTCATTCCTGCTGATACAAAAATCCTGTGTTATAACTTCGGGATGTTATTCCGTACACGCTCCTTATTTACGTTTACGGGCAATTTCAGTCAGTAGAATCTTACGTAGACGAATAGATTTAGGGGTGACTTCAACGAGTTCATCATCCGAAATGAACTCTAAAGATTGCTCTAGGGTCATTTTTTGAATTCTTGCACAGGTTAAACTTTCATCTGTCCCTGATGCACGAACATTTGTTAAAGGCTTAGGCTTAGTTGGGTTAACAACTAGATCATTAGTACGAGAATGAATACCCACTAATTGGCCTTCATAAACTTCATCACCGTTGACAACTAATAACTCACCACGCGCTTGTAATGGGTATAAAGAGTAATCAACCGCTTTACCTTTTGCCATAGAAATAAGCACACCACGAATACGATTACCCACTGTCCCGTCTTTAACAGGACCGTAATGATCAAATACATGATAAAACAAACCTGAACCTGACGTTGCGGTTAGGAATTCTGTTTGAAATCCTAATAAACCACGTGAAGGCACGATGTACTCTAAACGAATGCGCCCTTTTCCATCGGGAACCATATCTTTTAAGTCACCTTTACGGTCACCTAGTTTTTCCATAATAGTCCCTTGATGCTGCTCTTCAACTTCAATGGTGACATACTCAAAAGGTTCTGACTTAACGCCATCTATCTCTTTAATGATAACTTGTGGACGAGAAACACCCATTTCAAAGCCTTCACGGCGCATGTTCTCAATTAAAACAGATAAATGTAACTCACCACGACC
>WTCM01000072.1 GCA_013138595.1 Methyloprofundus sp.
ACCACATAACGATCATCAGGTGACACAGGGGCTTGTACAGGACAGCCACCGATTGCTAAAGTCGTCATCAAGGCGATAGGCGTTGCTTCTAAATCATAAACCGAAACCGACCCTTCTAAACAGTTACCTGCATAGGCACGTGTTCCTGCCGCATTAACCCCAGCCCCTAACGGATAAAGCCCAGAATCTAAGGTGATAATTTCTTCCTTACTCGCGGGATCAATAAAGCTCACGGTATTATCTAAAGAGTTTGAAGTCATAATAATTGCCGTATCATTATCAGCACTACCGCCATACCAGATACCATGAGGCCCTGAACCACTGACAGGAATTTGACTGGTTAAGCGCATATTTCTTTGCTTAAACATTTGCACATAATTCGAACCCTCTATAGACACATAGAAATTATCACCTGCATGATCACTGGTAATATGGGCGGGTGCTGCACCTGCAATATAATTTTCTGTGACTTCTTTGCTAGTGGCATCAATTTCAGTTAAATAATTATCAAACCAGTTGGTAATCACTGCGGCTGTGCCATTCGCTGTAAACCAGATATTATGTGGATTATTACCCACTTCAATCTCATTAATAATACTCCAATCACTAGTATCAATCACTTGAATCACACCATCTTGACCTCTGGAGGTTGTGCTGGTACTGGCTTTATCTTGAAATTGAGCTTCTACCCAAACTTCTCCCACGCCTGCTACTGTAGGCAAGGCTTTAGGGCTTGTGAGTGTGACGCTAGGCGGTGTAGCAACTTCATTGACAAATACTTGCCCACGCATATACGGATGTATTTTACATAAGAAAGTATAAACACCGGATTCCTCAAAGGTGCGGTAATAAACACCATTGGGTCCTAATAAGCCCGAATCAGAACCTTGCGTTTCATCTCCCCGACTTGCGACAAATTCTAACTGGGTGACAGGGTGATAAGTGCGCCCTTGATTCACAAATTTAACGGTTTCCCCTACATTAATTTCCAACTGCATGTTGTCATACCAAGGGTCTTCATCCTTAATCGTCACAACATGATCTTCTATCGGTGCTGGCATAAAAGAATCAGGCAAGGCATTCACATACGTTGCTAAGGCTTCTAACTCAGTATCACTGATTTCTTGGTGTGCAAAAGAAGGCATTTCAGGCTGCCGTCCTTCACGCACCCATTTTTTGATTGAGCGAGTGGAACGCCCAGCAATTTTAAAAGCACGCTGACTAGGGTCAATCCACGATGTACCGCCCTGCCCTTTGTCCCCATGACAAGAGGCACAGTTGGCACGCATAATTTGTTCGGGTGATTTTGCATAAAGGTTGCTAGATAAAAGTCCTGCAACAGACAGCATTGAAATGGAAATGATTTTTGCTTTACTCATAAGTTTTCCCCTCAGAATCTATAAGTCAATTTTATTTGCTAAGTTTTAATATATGGATATAAGTCAATTTATTAGTGACAAGTTTAAGGCTAGGCAACAAACAATACTAAAAAGATAACATCCCTTGTAGGGATGGTATCTTGAGCGCCTCTTTATTGATTCAAGTTAATGAGTCAAGCTTAAAGTGCCCCATGTTAATTTGATAGGTTTTGACCGGCAAAAATACCATAATAAGCCCATTTTTATGAAAAAATCACATAAAACTAAGCTAATAAAATTTGTGAAAAGAATGAAATATACTTTAGGATCAAAAGTATGGGGTAAGGTTAACAGAAACAAAAAAATTATGCACTCACTTTTAGACCTAGCTAAAATATTAGAGAATAAGCATATAATATTTTATTGAAAGCCTTATTCATTTGAGTTTTTTTCTGAGGGTGTAAGAGATAGAGTGCTTCAACTCGTCGCAGGTGTTTCTTGCTTAATACGATACCGTTGTAATTCTTGTAACAGCCAATCCTTTGTTTTAACTCTCTCCTTTCCTTTGCACTCCACGAAGTAATACCACCCTGTCATGGTACTTTTAGTGGCTGAATAGTCTATAAACTCTTCGCTTGTGCTAATATCACCTTTAAAATAATCATATTTTTTTTGAATATGTTCTAGCGCATCAGCCGCATTATGTGCGCTGCCATTTCTGACTATTTGACAGGCTGAACTTTTGACAAAATTCATTAAATGTTGCACTTCATGTTGCTGTTCTGACGGAACATCCGCATAGATATGGCTAGTGGATGATAATAATAAAATGACAGCATATTTTTTCATAGCTAAAACTCGAACACTGAAAGGCTAAAAATGCACCCATTATAGTATACTAAGCCCAACAACTCTTACTTTAAAATGCAACCATGACTCGTATCAAGCACCTCTTAATACTCTGCGTTCTTAGCTTTTTTGTCGGCTGTGCAAGTACTCATAAACCTATTGTACACAGTGTTTCAAGTGCATTAGAAAAACCTGAGCTAACGACAGCCAACCAACTGATACAAGCTGATTTAAAACAGCATCCTGGTCAATCGGGCTTTATGCTTTTAGACACGGGGGAAAAAGCATTTACCTCCCGTATGGCAATGACTCAAGCGGCTGAAAAAACGCTGGATGTACAATATTATATTTGGAACAGTGACATAACTGGCTCTCTCTTGATTGAGCAGTTAATTAAAGCCGCTCAACGGGGGGTGCGCGTACGCTTACTAATTGATGATGTTGATTCATGGGGAAGAGATTTTGGTATCGCAAAGCTGAATGCCATGGATAATTTTGAAGTGAGGATTTTTAACCCCTTTGAAAATAGATCCTTTCGAGTCTTTGAATTTATCACTGATATGTCGCGCCTCAATCACCGTATGCATAATAAAGCCTTTATTATGGATAATACCTTTGCGATTACGGGGGGAAGAAATGTCGGTGACCGATACTTTGGGGTGAGCTCCGCTATCAATTTTCGTGACTTAGATATTTTGAGTGCTGGGCCGATTGTACAAGATATTTCCAAAAGTTTTGATGTCTTTTGGAACAGCGAATGGGCGATTCCCATCTCCAGCGTCAGTGAGCAGCAAGCCAGTGTTCAAGACGTGCAACAAGGTGTGCAAGCACTACAAGACTATATCGCCAGTGCCGAAGACTTTCCATACCCGATTGATAGAAGCCGTGAAGAAATTTATCAACGTATTCAAAGCAATAAAGACCAACTTATTTGGGCAGAGGCAAAAATACTTTATGATAACCCTGCGAAAAAAATTGATACCGAGACTGGCTACCAAGGTATTACCCCCTACCTACGCGAGTTGGTTAATGAGATCCAAACAGAAATATTGATTGAATCTGCTTATTTTATTCCTGGGGTTCGCGGCACTGATAAAGTACTTGAACTACACAATAAAGGTATTAAAGTTCGGATATTAACCAATTCAATGATTAGCAATGATGTCGCGGCTGCTTTTGTTTTTTATGAAAAATATCGTCAACAAATGCTTGAAAATGGCGCTGAATTATACGAATTCAGGCCTGACCCGAACGCACAGAAAAAATTCTGGTCTTTACTGGCAAGTAAGTCAGCCGCCTCTTTACATACCAAAGTCATGGTTTTTGATCGTCGTAAAACCTTTATTGGCTCGCTTAATTTAGACCCACGTTCAATCGATATTAATACGGAAGTAGGCTTATTAATTGACTCAACGGAATTAGCTGAACAAATTATTGCTTATATGGATATAGGCATTCAAGCCAGTGATAGCTATCGTTTAGAAATAGAAAAAGTAGGCTCAAAGCATGCGGGTGAGCTGGTTTGGGTTAGTTCAGACAACGGCAAAGAAATCAGGGAATACAGTGATCCCAAAGCTGGATTCTGGCGACCTATTTCTGCTTGGTTTATTTCTCTGCTTCCCCTTGAAGAGCATATATAAGAAGGGCACTATGTTTAAATTTGGCGTATTAGGCATGAGTCTGCTACTTATCAGCGGTTGCTTTTCTATCCCCCAACAAGAGCAACTGCTATCGAATATCGAAAAAACTAGCAATGCAAAGCACTGTTTTAGCTCAGCTATTCAAGCTAGTCATACACAGCCACTCAAGCACACAAAATTAACATTGATTAGTTGGAATGCTTATAAAGGCACCAAAGTGGGCTGGTCACAAGACTTATTAAACTTAAGTCAGCACAGTGATTTCATACTTTTACAAGAAGCCTATTTAAGTGATGATTTAAAGCAATGGCTTGAGAGATCTGACTATAACTGGGATATGGTGACGGCATTTCGTTACCAAGGGATTGCAGCAGGTGTGATGACACTCAGCCGTACACCTGTTAATTCTACTTGTGTACAGCGCAGTGTTGAACCTTGGTTACGGCTCCCAAAATCTTCGTTGATCTCCTACTACCCTATTGAAAATAGCCAGCAAAGCCTATTAGTCGCGAATATACATGCCATTAATTTCACTCTAGGCACAGCACGCTTTAGTCAACAGTTAGAGGCGATAAAAAAACGCTTATTAGCCCATCAAGGGCCGATTATTTTTGCGGGTGATTTTAATACGTGGAGTGAGTCACGCGAGCAAGTACTGCAAGACATTATTGAAAAGACACCACTCAACTTACTTAAAGTGGAATTTACCAGCGCAGTAGAAACACTCGGATTTGGACACCGCCTAGACCATATATTTTTTAGAGGCATCAAGATAGTAAGTGCTGAAATTTTACCTCTGGACTCCTCAGATCATTATCCACTGAAAATTCAGTTTGAATTGCTATACCCAAAACTATTGAAGATGCAGCCTATAAAAACTGGAAATTAAATATTATTTTTTAATATTTTGGGATTGTAAGGTATTTGACTTTTGAGTATTCACCGCTTGTACATTCTTAGAAGAAGTCTCTTTAGTAGTCCCAGTTGTTTCCAGAGTAGGCAATAGTTTGATAACTGCAACTATTAGAAGTGTAATCGCAACAGTAGTTGCTAGAAGCCATTTGAATGTTTCAAATGGAACCTTGCTTATTTCCGTTTTAATCTCTCCCGTTTCTCTAGCAAAGAGTTCCTTAGTGACCATTGCCTCTTTAACTATAGCCATGTCTGTTTCAAGTGACCTTAAGCGCGCATCTGTATCATCTCCACTTCCACCTCCGCCATTAAACCCTCTTTTTTCAAGTTCAGCATTAACTGCAGATGCGACTGCACCTTCTAAGCCGTTAGAGTTTGGATGTATTCTAGGTGTTGTTGGTCGGTTTGGTCCTGTGCTACTTTCCATTAGCGGCTATCCATTCCCAAACTGCTGCATCTTGCCATCCATAGTAATTTGAAACAGGAACTATGATGCAGATAATAGGATCATCTTCCTTTGTTAGGTGCTCATAAATGCTAGAAAGCGTTGTCTCCGTAGAACTAATAAGCCACTGACCTGTAAGTAATTGCCGCCTATCTGCATCTGGATATTTTTTTATTATTCTTTGATCTACAGCATCGTTATCTGTAGCTCCAAAAATAGCGTATATTTTTTTTGTTTCATTCATAAGTATGATAATAGCATTTAAAAACTTAGCTGTGAATTATCAAAACAATTATATTTTATGATAAAGCCATAAACGACTTAAAAAATCTAACAACAAAATAAGCGAGCTAATCTGCATAAAACTCTAACTTACGAATAAAAGCAGAAGCCCCGCCTTCGGTATCAGTTGTATTCATTTGAAAAGCAATCCCCGTGAGTGGTGGTACGTCTGCTTGCTTAAATAGTTTCATAAACCGTGGATTAACCTTAATCGTCGATTTAATCACCTCTGCAGAGCCTTCAGAAACGGCAACGCAAAGATAGCGACCGCCTTCTTTATACAGTTTTCCTGTATAAGTTTTACCAAGGGTTTCCTTACGCCCAATAAAAGGGCTTAAAAAATAGGGAGCAGCATTTAAGCCAAAGGGTAAGCCACTACTAATTTTGTCAGTACCAAAAAAGAACATCAGCGCGATAGGCACGCGGTTATTTCCTTCTTCCCAATTTGCCCCTGTGGGTTGCCTAGAGACTCCCCACTCTATCTCAATACGAGTGATATTGTTAAGGTAGTTTTTTTCGGCAAGTTGTAAGGCAAAAATACCACTTTTTTCCCCAGAGGTTGTTAAATTTAACTGATTATTACGAAAGTTAACCTCTATTTCATCGGCATCTAATTCTTGAATATAGCCTTTTTTTGCCAACCAAGGGCGCGCGTCCCCCTCCGCTGGTTTTGAAAAATCGATAGAGTGCACTAAGCGTGGCTCAGCCAAACAATGACCCGCTTGAAAATACAGCAAACATAAAGGGATAATAAATAATTTTAGAGGGGATTTAATATTCAGTTTTAGCATCACATTTTCCATAAATAACATGTCCAGCTCCTGTTGTAATAGAGGTGGAATATAAACGACCGCTTTGTAAATCAACAATAGCATTCCAGACACGAAGGGCTTTATCATAACCATAGCCTTTACCTGCTAGATAGATTAAGTCATTTTCATATTCTATGGAGCTAATATTAGAGTGTGAAAGCAGCTTATCATCAGTATAAGACTTGACTTCTCGCTCTGCTAAATCAATCACAATTTTTGTATTTCCCAGTTCTTTAACGATAGGAATAGTGAGGCATTTTTGTTCATCAGGTTCACAGCGAAATAATTGTTCAGGTAGGCAGGTCAATTGCTGTGGAGAAGCTGGTTTGCTTAGTGTTGCGCAACTCACTAGTAATAAACTAGTCAGAGGTATAACACAGAGCATTTTTATGATATTTATATTCATCAATATTTATCTACTAAAAATTATATTAAACAAAACATTACAACACAGAAAAGACTTTAAAGATTATTATAACGACTCAAATCCAATACACCAGCCTCTATACCACGATCTTTTATATGCTGCTCACTAAACCAATCCACATAATCCCATATTTTAGGATGGGTACGACGCACTCCAAACTTAGCATAAAAAGCGTCTTTATCCGCTGCCGTCTCAACTCGTTCAATTACAGTCACAAACTCGTCTAACTGAGCTTGCTGGACATCAAAAAAGATATTGGGATAACTGCCTAAGAAACCCGGTACAACCGTTAAGGTATCCTGCTCTTTTTGTCTTAAAAAATCTTCCCCCACAATAAAAGCCACACTGGCAAATTTGCGATTCACTAAGACGGTGTAAACCAAATCTTTAGAGGGTTTCGTTGTCCTCACGCGAATCATTGACATTTCAGGCAAGAGTCCTAATTTTTTGCCTGTCAATTTCGCCAAACGATGCATCTGTGCATCGGGTCTATGCACGACACACGCCTCTTGCTCACATTGATTTAAAGTGTCTGGTTTACCTGCTGCTTTGCCAAAATGCTGTTTAAGTTGTGTGAAAAATTCTTGTTTTGGGTTATCTGTCTGATAATGAACCCCTGTTTCATAATCAGCACTATAATAGGCTTTATTCAAATATTGAACCAACTTACCACTCAAACCTTCATTCCAACTGTCATACATCGCTTTACGCTGACTTATGGGCATTAACCTAAGAAAGTTTCCTTCTCCATCCATACGTAAAAAATCCATATATTTTCGTGAAGCAAGTTGATACTTCAGTGAGCTGTAAATATCAAAGCCTGCGACTAAAAGATAATGTATTCTTTCAAATAATGGATAGTCCACCACCCAAGCTGTCAGCGGTGTATCACCTACAAGTCCTTTAACTACGGTGGCACTGTCGGCATGCCTAAAAACGGTTAAAGCGGCATTTTGATTATGTCCGTCGCCATCCCAAAGGTCAGCGATAGAAAAACCACCACGATCGGCAATCACTTGATTCACAAATTCATCTTTACTTTTCAAATACTGCTGCGCAAGTGCATCATATTTTTGATAACCAAATAAACCTAATTGATTTCCTGAAGTATTAGGTAAGCTCAATAATGCCTCATGCTGTTTGATAAATCCTTTAAATCTGGCATTTGAAAATAGTTTTTGTGCTTTATTCGGGCGTATAAAGCTAATCCAAAAGCGATCCCGAATAACCCCTAAAGCCGTATTTCCTCTACAAACAGGTCCTTTAATAAACCCTGATACAAAATACTGCGCATCATCCAACATAAATTGATAACGTGACGTTGCAGGAATATCTGCAAAGGCACTAAAGGGATCTGCAGCAAAATGAGCGTGATAAGTTGGAAGTGTCAAGACCTCATAATCTGTTTGAAAAAATAGTTCTTGATAACGGCGCATTTTTGTCGGGCTCAACTCATACAAAAAATGTGTTTTTTCAACAATCACTTCTTCAACAGGTGCTAAGCGATAATATATCTGAGAAACACCTGGGGGATCATAAGGCAACCGCGTCTTTAACTCTTGAATAGGCTGACCTGTCCCAGTGCTTGAACGTACTAAACGATAAAATTCTTTATCAGAGTGACCTTTAAAATGAATATGCCCAATAAAAATATGTTCAAAAATATAACGTGATACTAACTGTTGTTTTAATGAAGGGCGGTTAAAAAACTGCTCCCATTTTTTGACGCTACGCTTACCTTGACGAGATAAAGCAGGTGGCACATCAAATTTTGCCCCTTCTTGCAACCATTGCATCACCGTATATTCTTGCTTTAAAGACAAGCCTGGTAAAGCATACGGCATGCCCCATTTAGGATGTTTGCGCTGATATTGATCAAACTCAGCGACGGTAGGACAGACTAATTTACGATCTATGCCCAGCTCAAATGAGCTATCTAATTTTCCTTGCTCAGCTAATGGGTGATTGCGCTTTAATTGCAGTAATTTGGCAAGTAGTGAGTTATTTAAAGCGGCTTGGTTTGAGGCAATGCGCTCATTTAAAACAGGATAAAAATCCTTATCGCGCCACTCCTCAGTGTTCACAGCATCAATAAATAAACGTGTCGGGGGTATATTTTCCAATCTTCCACCATCATAAACTAATTGCTTGGTAGCGCCTCGCTCTATACCTGCAATAGAGCCAAGTTTCAATTGACAAGGCGCATCATAGCAAGCATGACAAGTGACGCAGCGTGAATCTAAAATAGGCTTAATATCCTGTTGATAGGAAATCGCACCTTTCCCTAGTTTTTCTCCTGCGGCTAAAAGTCGTTGCTTAGGCGCAGATAAGCCATATAAAGCCTCAAAATCGGTCTCCCCTTTTATCCTTTTATGCATCTGCTGTACGCTACTACAAGCACTGACCAACAAGAATAAACTTAACATAATAAGTACTTTGATACTTTGACGGGGGGTAATAATCATAGAGGAAGTGTTCATATTCTTAGCGAATTAATTTTTAGCAAATTTTACAGAAGTTTGAGTGAATTGTTAATGTTATAATCAACGCTTTTTTTCTACCTAGCAGAAATTATGACTACCGCGAATAAAGATAAACTTTCCAGCGCTCGCTTTTCAGAAGCCACGGATGCTTTTGTTGAAATATTTACCGCCTCCGTTGATTTTGACCAACGTATGGCACAACAAGATATTCAAGGCTCTATCGCACATGCCACTATGCTATGCAAAATTGGCATTTTAACGGAAACGGAACGCGATGATATTTTCCAAGGCTTAAAGCAAATCGGCGAAGAAATTGAACGCGGTGAATTTCAGTGGTCAGTGCAACAAGAAGATGTACACATGAACCTTGAAGCGCGTTTAACGGAGCTAATTGGCATAGCAGGTAAAAAACTACATACTGGACGTTCACGTAACGACCAAGTGGCGACCGATATACGCTTATATATGCGCAGCGAAATTAATAGCATTATTGCTGTTATCACGCGCTTACAAACGGCTTTATTAGATTTAGCTGAGCAAGAAGCGGATACGATTATGCCAGGTTTTACGCATTTACAAGTGGCTCAACCTGTCACTTTTGGGCATCATTTAATGGCCTGGTTTGAAATGCTAGTGCGCGATAAAGAGCGTTTAGAGGATTGTTTAAAACGGGTTAATATTATGCCATTAGGAGCCGCCGCTCTAGCAGGCACGAGTTACCCAATTGACCGTGAACTCACCTCTGAATTATTAGGTTTTAGTCGCCCTTCTGCTAACTCATTAGATTCTGTGAGTGACCGTGATTTTGCGATTGAATTTACCGCAGCAGGCAGTATTATTATGATGCATTTATCGCGTTTTTCAGAAGAACTCGTGCTTTGGGCGAGTGCGCAATTCTCTTTTATAGAGCTTCCTGATGCTTTCTGCACAGGTTCTTCCATTATGCCGCAAAAGAAAAACCCTGATGTGCCTGAATTAGTGCGTGGTAAATCAGGGCGTGTGACGGGTCACTTAGTGTCTTTACTGATGTTAATGAAAGGTCAACCACTCGCCTATAACAAAGACAATCAAGAAGATAAAGAACCCTTATTTGATACTGCAGACACACTGAATAATTGCCTACGTGCTTTTGCGGATATGGTGCCACATATACAGGCGAAACCTGAGAATATGTACAGTGCAGCGAAAAAAGGCTTCGCGACAGCAACAGATTTAGCAGATTACTTAGTGCGCAAAGGCATTGCTTTCCGTGATGCACATGAAGTGGTTGGTTTAGCGGTTAAATTAGGGCTGGAATCTGAACGCGATTTATCAGAAATTTCTTTAGCAGAATTACAAGGCTTTTCAGCGTTGATTACAGAGGATGTATTTGATATTTTATCTTTAGAAGGTTCGGTTGCTGCGCGTCAACATATTGGGGGTACTGCACCTGATACGGTTAGAGCGGCGATTAAAACCGCACGGGCAGCTTATTTATAGGCTACCACAAAACACGGGACATAATAGTCATGTAGGTGCAGATTTATCTGCACTGTGCGGCTAAAGCCGCACCTACGAATAATGTCACTATACTGCGTGTCCCGTGTTAAATCTGTAGCCGCAAAAGAGACTGTAAAAGTATTATAGGTAGGTTGGAATTCGCAAGCTCATCAGCAATCTACGAAATGAGGAGAAAACCCGCCCAAAACGCGTTTTGGACTCCTGTTTTAACATACTTTCACCATCTCCCTCTCCTCACATTCCTGCTACGAAACAGAAAATAATATGCTCAAAAACGTCCTCCTATTCATTAGCCTATCGCTGTTAAACGTCAGCACTGTAAAAGCTTGCCCCTCTCCTCAAGAGTGTGTATCCACCCCCTTTGAAAACCAAGCTGCTTTAAAACTAGGGCAACAAGTACTCGCTCTTAGCCATGTCTTACAAAACCCCCAGCAAGAAAACGCCCTACAAGCAGTCACTGAACTGGGGCACGATCAACGCTACTATATAATGGTACGCGGCTGGCTGACTTATCAACTGCAAGCGGATCTAAGCATCGCTAATGCAGCGCAAGAGCAGACTTCTGAACAAATTACAGCGCGTATACGTTTCTTAAAAAAAGCAATTCGGGCAATAGACTTAGAATGAATATTGATAACAACCATCAATACAGAATTGACTATAAAATACTCCTTGATTGCTACGATGCATACGAGCAAGGACAAGCGTGGACACTGTATTTATTAGATAACATCAACTTCCCATTTAGCGCAGAATATATTGGCAACTCGAAAATATCGTTAACTGCAAAACAGGCAATTAATGCTTTGGAGTTAGTCAATTCAGAATATGCCAGCGATGAAGATTTAGAATTTTTTATTGCCTTAGTTGAAGTCGAGGTAGGCGATATTCTGTATGAAATTCCTTTAGAGGACTTACAGCCATTGACGGCAGATAAAGTGAGTAGACAGGCGATAGAGGATTGGCGATTTTATATAAAGCAGTAAGCGTATAAAACATGCCCAAAACGCGTTTTGGACTCCCGTTTATGCGTATACATTTAAGACGGGGCAAGCAGTTACCCTACAGACTGGCGAAAGGTACGCGATGCGATACCCTACGATAGCTCCGTGTTAAGTTCCTAGCCCAAAACGCGTTTTGGACTCCATTTTTTAAACTATTATGTCCATCAGCACAACTTACATCACTTTATTACGTCACGGCGCAGTACAAGGTGGCGCTTGCTATCGGGGCATTACTGATGACGCATTGAGCGCGACAGGCTGGGAACAATTGCAAAATAAAACAGCAGCACAGGCTGATTGGAATATTATTATTAGCTCGCCTTTATCTCGCTGTTATGACTTTGCTCTGCAACTGTCTGAACAACGACACTGCGCTTTAATCAAAGCCCCTGCCCTGCAAGAAATTAACTTTGGTGATTGGGAAGGAAAAACGGCCGATCAAATAAACCCTGACTTACTCGCTCAATTCTATGCTGACCCTGTGCACTTTACAGCGGCGAATGCTGAGCCTTTTATCGATTTTCAACAACGTGTTTTAGAGGCATGGCAAGCACTGCTTAAAGAACACCAAGGGCAGCGTCTGTTAATGATCACTCACGCAGGCGTGATACGGGTTATTTTAGCCGATATGCTGGGCATGGATACCCAGCATAGTTTTAAGCTTAAAATCGCTTATGCCAGCCTCTCTAAAATTGAATGTTTTTCTGAGCAGGGAGCTGAAGATTTTTTACAGCTTGTTGAACATCGTTAAGCTCAGTGCAGAGGTTTAGTTAAGATGGGCACGTCGTACCTCCTTTGCCCATCCTACAAGGTATTCCATTGCTACTGACAAACATGCGGGCTGAAATCTACTTACGCTAGTTTACTTCTTCCGCACATAAAAAATTTGCCGTTCTTCTTCGCGAATATATTCAATAATCTCATTCTCTGTTTGCTCTGCATACACACCAAAATCTAAATGTGCCGCTGGGTCAGTCGCAGTCAATCGCACAACGTCACCTGACTGCATGCTTTTTAAAGCTTTTTTTAAGCGTAACAAGGGTAATGGACAATGTAAGCCCACCGCATCCACGTCTATATCAAATTCAATCATTCTAATTCTAAAATTTATCAAGCATACTTTGAAGGAGCGCATATAATAGCACTACACGCAACGGATAACATCCCTTTGCGGCATAGTATCCGTGATTTTATTTTCACGTTTATAGATTAACCTTAGCCATTAATACCTTTATATTGACATGGAATACTTCCCTCTCTTTATTGATTTAAAAAATAAAATTTGCTTAGTTGTGGGCGCAGGTGAAGTTGCTGCCCGTAAAATTGAGCTACTCGCCAAAGCGGGTGCGACTATTACGGTGATTGCACCGACAATCAGCGCTAGTGTTCAGCAATTAAGCTCCAGCTACTCATTAAATATTATTGAAAAGGACTTTGCAGTCAATGACATTCAACAACAACGGCTGATTATTTCAGCAACCAATCAAACCGAGGTCAATGCCTTAGTTGCAGCAACCGCTGACTCACATAATATTCCTGTGAATGTGGTTGATAACCCTGAATTGTGTAGTTTTATTGTCCCAGCCATTATTGAT
This sequence comes from Methyloprofundus sp., assembly GCA_013138595.1. GTDB lineage: Bacteria > Pseudomonadota > Gammaproteobacteria > Methylococcales > Methylomonadaceae > Methyloprofundus. Next base: position 13,308 of record WTCM01000072.1, read on the forward strand.
CGCTCGCCTGTGATTGCGGCGGTTTCTTCGGGTGGTACTTCGCCTGTATTAGCACGTTTATTACGCGCCAAACTAGAAAGCCTGATTCCTCCCGCTTTCGGGCGTATGGCAAAATTAGCAGAAAAATATAGACCTGCGGTTAAAGAGCATATCAATCCACCTGCTCAACGGCGTATTTTTTGGGAAAAAGTCTTGCAAGGTTCTATTGCAGAACTTTTTTATTCGGGCAAAGAAGCCGAAGCCGAAGCACGCTTGCAAGAAGCGATTCAAAATACACCTAAAGAACTGGATAATACAGGTGAAGTTTATTTAGTCGGCGCAGGTCCTGGCGATCCTGATTTATTAACTTTTAGAGCATTGCGTTTAATGCAACAAGCGGATGTGGTCGTGTATGACCGTTTAGTGTCTGCTGATATTTTAGAATTAGTACGTCGTGATGCCGAAAAAATCTATGTGGGTAAAAAACGCAATGAGCATAGCTTAAAGCAAGAGTCGATTAATGAATTGCTGGCACGTTTAGCTAAATCGGGTAAACGTGTGGTGCGTTTAAAAGGCGGAGACCCGTTTATTTTTGGACGGGGCGGCGAAGAAATTCAAACCTTAGTCGAAGAAAATATTAATTTTCAAGTCGTACCTGGGATTACGGCGGCTTCAGGTTGTGCGACTTATGCCGGTATTCCACTGACTCACCGTGACCATGCACAGTCTTGTACCTTTGTTACAGGTCATTTAAAAGATGATAGTGTTAACCTGAATTGGCAGCAACTGGTTGCACCGAATCAAACCATTGTTATTTATATGGGCTTAGTGGGGCTAGAAGTGATTTGTCAATCCATGATACAACATGGCGCGTCTGCTGATTTACCGATTGCTCTTATTCAACAAGGGACAACCCATACTCAACGGGTCATTACAGGCACGCTAAGTACGCTCCCTGAACAATTAAAAGATCAGAACATACAGCCTCCGACTTTGTTTATTATCGGCACAGTAGTATCTTTACACGATAAATTAAAATGGTTTCAGCCTGAGAATTAAACTTAGGAAAATCAGTTGAACGCGGAGTTATAGCGCAAGACATTGGTTTCACAGTGCTTTAAAAAAATCTTAGCTTCACCCTTAGGTTAAGTGGGTATTTTTTTGAAGTGCTGTGGAGTCAAGAGCTTGTGCTAGAAACCATGGGCAACTGATTTTTCTAGGTTAAAGGTCTCAACTGCAGATAACTTACTTAAAACAAGGTTAAAAAAATAGTGCACACATTTTCAGCCTACTCTTAGCAAGACTCCGTAATACTCGGGAGCTGAAGAGGTACTTTAGCCCCTTTAAATATAAGAAAACTCTAATATAAATAGGAATCATACTACTCAGTTTGTAAAAACTAATGAAAGTAGTTGAAAAATCCCTTTAAATTCTCTATCATTTATCAGATTACAATTTTTTAAGCCCTTGTTGCGATTGAATCTTATTTAGCCGACAGCAAAGTTATTCATTATTATAAAAACAAAAGAGGAAGACCCCTACATGAAAAAATTATTATTAGCTGTATCGACTGTTGCTTTATTAGGTTTAAGTGCGCAAGCTTCGGCTGAAGGCAATATTAAAGTGGGTAAAAAAATCTATGACCGTGCTTTTGGTCGTGGTTGTGGTGCTTGTCATGATATTTCTTCTAACCCACAGTTAATTGCTTTGATCAAATCAGGTGATTTAACACAAGAAAGCTTTGCAACAACATTGAAAGAAGGTAAGAACGGAATGCCTAAAGCAATGGATGCTATTATGGCAATTAAACCCGTTAAAAAAGCAGGTCTTTCAGAAGACGAAGCTATCGATGCAGTTTGGAGCTTCCTAGCTAAATAAGCTTAGATAAGATCCACATAAAAAAGCCGCTGCAATCTTAAGATTGTAGCGGCTTTTTTTATGTCTAAGGTATTTTGTAAACTACCTACTTCTACCGTAGGGTATCGCACTGCGTACCCTTTCGCCTACATAAGGTACGCGGTGCGATACCCTACAGACGACTTACCTCCCTGTTAAATGTGCCGCTCTTTTGATTAAAGCATATTCATACCATTAAGATAAAAAACGCAACTTCTTAAGGCTGTTACAACAGCCCGACTACGCCACAAGCGGACTAAAGTCCGCTCTACTGTATTTTCTTGCGCTTTTCTTCTTCGTCATCTTCCTCACTGACCATATGCGTTAAAGCAAGACGCTGACGTACCCACACTCCACCGATCACTGCAAACATCAATCCACATGAGCTGATAAGGAAATACACCAAACTTTTAAGCTGTGATACTTCAGCCGCTAAATCAACTGTCTGTTGAGTATTCGTTTGCGGTAAATATTTTGTGGCAATTAAACGCCCAGCACCTGACTCTGAATAGGTTTTTAACACCGTCACATCATCTTGTATTGCCTGTAAACTTTCTAAACTGACTGTTGCAATCGTTCCAGTGCGCAGCCCTTCACTTAGAAAATTTAACTTACTTTCTATCGAACCACTGACTAAACCGACTAACTGAGACTTTAAAGCCTGAATTTCTGTCGACACCACAGGGTTCATCGGTACTTTCGATAAATCCACTGACTGTGTCACGGTTTTTGGCGCAATATCACTTTCAGGAATCAATAAAACTCCTAGGTATACCACTAGCGCCATTAAGCCGATTATAATTGATAATACGAGCTGGTTCATTCTCAGCACACTGAGTTGTGTATTGGAATTAACCACCGCTATATTACGCATATCTTTATTTTTTTTATTCTGTGTGCGTAAACTGCCCATCTAAAATCCTTCCTCAAAAAGAAATCGCAAATCACATTATACAAGTTTACAATAAAAAATCCCGCTCACTTTAAAAAGCAAGCAGGATTGATCACTAAATTACTTGAGTCTCTTTGCTGCAATGCGCATTCTTAAAGCATTTAGCTTAATAAAGCCTTCGGCATCTTGTTGGTTATACGCGCCTTCATCGTCTTCAAACGTCGCAATCGCTTCGTCAAAAAGGCTGTCCGTATCAGACTCACGCCCAACCACATCGACATTTCCTTTATAAAGCTTTAAACGCACTTTACCATTCACGGTTAATTGCGATTGGTCGATCATGGTTTGTAGCATTTCACGCTCAGGGCTCCACCAATACCCGTTATAAATTAATGTCGC
>WTCM01000206.1 GCA_013138595.1 Methyloprofundus sp.
TCTACTTTATTTTGGCTAAAAATTTTCTCTACTTGCTGGTTTAAACTGGCGACAATATCGGCTTTACGTTGCTGCATACAGGGAATATCTGCTTGGATATTGCTGGCACTAATGCCATGATCAGCAATGCCATGATTAAGCAGATTAAATATTTTTGCTGATTCTAGGAGTGCCACAGCTGAAATACAGCCACCATTGACATAGTTTCCCCCTAAGCAAGCACTGTCTTTATGCTTGCTACCACTATCTATACACACGGTTTTTAAGCCTAGTTGTGCCGCTCGGGTCGCGGCAACATAGCCCGCTGGGCCTGCACCGATAACAATGACATCAAAATCATAAGGGGTCTGAGACATAATACTGTCCTCTTTTTAAATATTAAGCAATAAATGCGCGGGAGACTCTAGGCCTTCCTTAATTGCCACAAGAAATTGCACGGCATCTTTGCCATCGACTAAGCGATGGTCATAAGATAAAGCTAGATACATAATCGGGCGAATTACAATTTCACCATTTTCTACCACAGCACGCTCGGTAATCGCGTGCATGCCTAAGATAGCACATTGTGGAGGGTTAAGAATTGGCGTAGAAAGCATGGAGCCAAAAATACCCCCATTGGTAATGGTAAAAGTACCGCCATTGAGTTCGTCATAGGAAAGCGTTCCTGCTTTTGCCTTTGCTCCAAAATCCACGATATTTTTTTCTATCCCTGCAAAGTCCAATTGGTCGGCATCGCGTAACACAGGCACAATTAAACCACGTGGAGAAGACACGGCAATGCCGACATCGTAATAACCGTGGTAAATAATATCACTACCATCAATAGAAGCATTAATCGCAGGAAAACGTTTTAAAGCTTCTATTGAAGCTTTAATAAAAAATGACATAAAGCCTAATTTAACCTCATGTTTTGCTGTAAAACGTTCTTGGTATTGTTTACGTAGGTCAATCACGCTTTGCATATTGACTTCATTAAAAGTCGTTAACATCGCTGCATTTTGTTGCGCCTGTAATAAGCGTTCAGCCACTTTTGCACGTAAGCGCGTCATGGGTACACGTTGTTCAGGACGGGCGTGGGTACTATTGAGTTTGATGCTAGGCGTAGGGCTGGTGATTGTTCCAGCATGTGACTCTGGTTCTTCAACTTGAGGATCGGGTGAGTCAGTTTCTTCAACAAGTGCATCCACTAGCGCATTTTGCTTTAAATGCTCCTGCACATCGGACTTAGTTAACCGCCCACCTTTGCCTGTGCCTACAATTAAACTGGGATCTAAATCATTTTCAAAAATAATACGGCGCACAGCAGGGCTAAGAGGAATATCTACCGTTTTATTACTTACTTCTGTTTTCTTCTTGCTAGCGCTGGTTTTATCTTGAGGATCAGTACTGATAATGGCTAATAAATCTCCATTTTTTACGATAGTATCATCGGTTATTAAAATCTCAGCTAAAAAACCCGCTTGCGGTGAAGGAACTTCTAGCACCACTTTATCAGTTTCCAAATCAACTAGATTTTCCCCTCGTTCAATACTATCACCGACTTGTTTATGCCAACTGATGAGTGTTGCATCCGCAACTGATTCAGGGAGAGTGGGAACGCGTATTTCTATGCTCATGATGTTTTCCTTGCAGAAGCGGATTGGCCATATAAAGCGGTAGCGACCACTTCTTTCTGTTGTACGGTATGTCTGGCTAAATTCCCCACCGCAGGTGAGGCAGATGCCGGGCGGCCACAATAAATTAAGTCTAAGTGTTCGGGTTTATGATTGACAAAGTTATGTCGAGATTGATACCAAGCCCCTTGGTTTTTAGGTTCTTCCTGACACCATACTAAGGTTTCTAAATTCGGGTATTTAGCAAGCTCTGCGGCATAGTCCTGTTCAGGAAAGGGGTAAAGTTGTTCGATACGAATAATTGCCACATTTTCTGGATTATCCAGTGTGCGTGTTTCTGCAAGGTCATAAAAGACCTTGCCTGAACAGAGGATTAAGCGCGTCACTTTATCGGCATTCAGTTCCTTATCAACTTCGGGGATAATCGGTTGAAATTGCCCATCCACTAATTCTTCTAAAGTCGATACAGCCGCCTGATGGCGTAATAAGCTTTTAGGTGACATCACAATCAAAGGTTTACGATAGGTTCTAATCGCCTGTCTACGTAATAAATGAAAGATTTGCGCAGGCGTGGAGGGTACACAGACCTGAATATTTTGATCGGCACAAAGCTGCAAATAACGCTCTAAACGTGCTGAGGAATGCTCAGGCCCTTGACCTTCTAAACCGTGCGGTAAGAGCATCACTAAACCCGAAAGCCGTCCCCATTTAGTTTCACCTGAACTGATAAATTGGTCGATTAAGACCTGCGCACCATTGGCAAAATCACCAAATTGCGCTTCCCAAATGGTTAAAGTATTAGGCACGGTAGAGCTATAGCCGTATTCAAAACCTAAAACGCCTGCCTCAGAGAGAATGGAGTCATAGATTTGAGCATCACCTTGTTTAATATCCAAGTGTTTAACAGGAATATACGACTCGCCATTAATTTGATTATGCAAAATAATATGCCGATGGAAAAAAGTCCCACGCCCGACATCTTGCCCGACTAAGCGGAGATTATGCTGATCCATTAATAGTGTGGCATACGCCATATTTTCAGCAAAGCCCCAATCTAATGGCATTGCACCTGCCGCCATCTTACGCCGATTATCCATGATTTTTTCCACCCGTGGGTGTAATTCAAAATCAGGCGGTAAACGTTGTGATTGGTTGTTACAAAAGCGTATGCGCTCTAAAGGCACGCGAGTATCGGCGGGAATATCCCATTGCTGGTCTATATATTTATCCCAAAGTTTGGAATAGGAATAATTAGAGTCAATAATCGGGCGTGAGACTGACTCACCTGCATCCAGTAAATCTTGATAATTTTGATCCATTTGCTGGAATTGTTCATCGCTAATTACGCCGCGTTTCACTAATTCAGCGGCATAAAGTGTACACGTTGTATCTAAGGCATTAATTTTTTTATACATCATTGGCTGCGTGGTTGCAGGCTCATCTGCCTCATTATGCCCACGGCGGCGATAACAAATTAAATCTATAACGACATCTTTATTGAACGTAGCACGAAAATCCAAGGCCATTTGAGTGACAAATAAAACCGCTTCGGGATCATCACCATTGACATGAAACACAGGGGCTTGAATCATATTAGCGACATCGGTGCAATATAGTGTAGAACGTGCATCAAACGGGTTACTAGTGGTAAAACCAATTTGATTATTAATCACGATATGCACGGTTCCACCCGTTGAAAAAGCACGGGTTTGTGCCATATTCAAGGTTTCCATCACAATGCCTTGCCCTGCAAAAGCCGCATCCCCATGAATAAGAATAGGAATCACCGTGTTTTCATTTTCTGCTTTTCCATAGCGATCTTGACGCGCTCTGACAGAGCCTTCAACCACAGGATTGATAATTTCTAAATGCGAAGGGTTGAATGCCATGGTGACATGGGCAATGCCGCCATCAGTTTGTATATTGGATGAAAAACCCATGTGATATTTAACATCGCCAGTAATTACGCCTCGTCCTGCCGCTGCTGTGCCTTTAAATTCACTAAATAATAAGGCAGGGCTTTTACCTAAGATATTAATTAAGACATTCAGTCGCCCACGGTGTGCCATGCCGATCACCAGTTCTTTAGTCTCATAATGCCCAGAACGCTGGATAATCTCATCTAAAATAGGAATAAGGCAATCGCCACCTTCCAAAGAAAAACGCTTTTGCCCAACAAAATTACGGTGTAAATATTTTTCTATGCCTTCGGCAGCGATTAATTGTTCTAAGAGCCAGATTCTTTTTTTATCATCTAAGTCTTCACCTGGTTTCGTGCCTTCTAAACGATTTTTAATCCAGCGTTTAATATCCGCATCAAAAATATGCATATATTCAGTGGCAATATTGCCACAATATATTTCTTTTAAGGTACTGATAATGTCTTTTAAAGGAAGCAGGTCTACGCCATAAATCGTCCCTGTATCAAATAAAGTATTTAGATCAGGCTCGGATAAACCGTAATAATTGGGGTCAAGGTCGCGGATATGACGCTGGGTTTTACCTAGCGGATTATTATTCGCCATTTGATGCCCATAAGCGCGGTAATGATTGATTAATCGAGCAACAGAGGATTGTTTTTTAACGCTTTCTTCGGTCAGCCCTTGTAATTCAGCAATACGGCTAGAATTAGATTTTGCTTGTTGCGCAAAACGTTTGACTACCGCACTGTGTGCAATATCTCGCTTATTATTAACTTGGGGGAGTTGCGAGAATTTATCACGCCACGAACTTTCAACGGAATCGGGGTCTTCCAAAAATTGTTCATATAAATCTTCTATATATGCCGCATTACTTCCATATAGAGCCGAAGTCTGTTGAAAAAATTTAAGCAAGTCACTCATAAAAAATCCTATTTATCGTACACGTTGCGCTATCTTGGCCTGTATGGCGTATGTTATCAAACAATGCTATTGAATTCATTAGCTATCATAAAAATTGTGCTCAAGCTGTCATTATCCTTCTAGTTTAGAAATATTAGTGGCTTAAATGACCATGCCTAAATAGAAAATTTTTTCTACCTACTAAGTATTAAAAAACACAATAAACATGGAAAAACAATTAGATACTGCTATAATCTAATTAACTTCATTAACTTCTATGGGGAGAAGTTTTATGCGGAAAATAATGGTTTTATTTATTCTGCTTTTTTTAAATATAAATGTTTCGTTTGCAGCACAAACAATTAAAGCTTTACGTATTCAGTCCACAGCTGAAAAAACACGTTTAGTTTTTGATATGTCTGCGCGACCTAAATATAAGATTTTTCAATTACAAAATCCTAACCGTTTAGTGGTTGATTTTAAAAATGCTAAAGTAGCTAAAAAAATAGCTCAGCCACCTAGAAAACATGCCTTATTAAAAAAAATACGCACAGCACCCAAAAAAAATAAAGATTATCGTGTTGTATTTGAACTAAAAAGTAAAGTAAATCCTAGCGATTTTATTTTGGGTGTGAGCAAAAAACGTGGACATCGCTTAGTCATTGATTTACCGTCTAAAGCAGTACGAGTTGCTAAAAAAATGCAATCTAAAAAAGTACTTAAAACGGCTAAAGTGACTAAAAAATATAAGCCTGTTAAGGTCACTAAAGCCGTTAAAATTGCTCCAACTAAAAAAAGCAATAAAGCGGTTAAAACTATGGCGCATTATGCCAAACCTTTTATTGTTGCCGTAGATGCAGGGCATGGTGGTAAAGATCCAGGAGCACATGGAAAGCAGGGAACTTTAGAAAAAAAAGTAGTATTTGAAATTGCTAAAAAACTCGCACGATTGATTAATAAACAAGCAGGTATGAAGGCGGTAATGGTGCGTAAAGGAGATTACTTTATTCCTTTACGTGAACGTATGGCTATTGCTAGAAAAGCGAATGCCGATCTATTTGTGTCTATTCATGCCGATGCTTTTAAGAACTCTAAAGTGACGGGAGCCTCTGTTTTTACTTTATCAAGAAGAGGCGCTTCAAGTGAAGCGGCACGTTGGTTAGCAGTGCAGGAAAATGCAGCGGACTTAATCGGTGGGATCAGCCTAAATGATAAAGATGACTTATTAGCGTCTATTTTATTAGATTTATCACAAACTGCCTCGCAAGATATTAGTCATTTAGTGGCTAAAGATGTACTCAAAAACTTTGGGCATATTGGGAAACTGCATTCACATAAAGTACAAAAAGCAGGCTTTGCCGTCTTAAAGTCACCTGATATACCGTCTATTTTAGTTGAAACCGCTTTTATTTCTAATCCGAAAGAAGAGAAACGTTTAAGAAGCCCTAAATATCAGCTTAAAATGGCTCAGGCAATACATAAAGGGATTGTTTCTTATGCCAAAAAACATGCGATTGCTTTAAGAACTCAAACACAGGTAGCTGGCTTGGAATCATCAACACATAAAATCTCTAGGGGTGAAACTTTATTAGGAATTGCTTTACAGTATGGTGTTACGCTAGATCAACTAAAAAGAGCCAATACTAAGGCTAAAAATGGTCATATTAGGGTAGGGCAGGTGTTATCTATTCCTGTAGGAAGTTAATTAATCTGAGTTCGAATTAAGCAATGATTTTATTGATAACATTAATGCGTTTGTAGGGTATCGCACCGCGTACCTTTCTTTAGCAGGAACCTATAGGCTATAAATAATAGGTTCCCGCTAAAACACTGCGGGAATAACGGGGTTATTATCTAAAAAATTACCCCGAACTCAGCTTATCCTAGACGAATTTTTATCCCATTAAGTTAAAACTGTGCCGCAATCTGCGCCTGAATTTTTTCAGCCATCGCTTTACTGTCTTCTGCATCACGAATCGGTCTGCCAATGACAATATAATCTGCCCCGTTTTGGAAAGCTTGTTCTACCGTCACCACACGCTTTTGGTCATCTTCGACACGATTATCAACAGGTCTAACCCCTGGCGTTATCACTAATAATTTATGGTCTAGCTGTTCGCGCAACATTGGCACTTCTAAGCCTGATGAAACAATGCCATCACAGCCAATCTCTAAAGCGCGTTTAGCACGTGATAAGACTAATTGTTGTACATCACACTGAAACCCTAAATCATCTAAATCTCCACGATCCAAGCTGGTTAATGCGGTGACCGCTAGCACTTGCAAATCGCCTTTATTGTCTGCGGCCGCTTGCATAATCGAATCATTACCGTGAATAGTTGCCATATCTACACCCTTACTACTCAGTGCTTTAATAGCACGCCCAACAGTTGCGGGAATATCAAAAAATTTTAAATCAACAAATATTTTTTTATCTTGCGCTTTAAGCCACTCTATAAAAGCAAAATAATCACCCGACATAAAAATTTCCATACCCACTTTATAAAACACAACAGCATCCCCCAGCTCTTCAACCATGGCTTGTGCCGCATCAATACTGGGAAAATCTAGTGCCATAATAAGGCGTTCATTACAGGGAATTGCTTTAGTAGAGATAAAGTTTTGAGTCATAATAATTAAGTTTATGTAGGATGGGGTGGCGTCTTTTTGCGAAACCCATCATTTTAACGCATCTTAGCAGTGTGTATGGAATAACTTAAAATGTAGGTGCAGATTTATCTGCACTGTGCGGCTAAAAACCGCACCTACGAATGATACCGCTTACCTAGAGTTGGGAATTGGGTATGATCGTTTTTAAAAAGCCCCTTATTGACTCAAAAGCTTTCTGGAATCAGCGCAATAGCTTTTTCTAACTCTGCGTAAGAGTGATAAAAATGTGCCGAGAAGCGAATACCATCACCCCGCATTGCACAGACGAGGTGGTTGTCCTGTAAATAGGCATACAAAGCTTCTTTGCTTATTTGAGTATGTTTAAACAGCACAATACCTGATGCTAAGCGCGCATTTTCAATGCTCAATAATTCAAGGGCAGGGTGCGCATTGATCAGTTTTATTAAATAATGCGCATTTTCAAGCACCTGTCTTTCAATCTCTGGCATGCCTATTTCAAGCAATAATGACAAACTCGCAGAAAAGGCATGAATGCCCAACATATTAGGACTACCACACTCAAAGCGCTGTGCCGTAGGATGCACTTCCCAAGCGACATTTTCATAATGATGAGTATCTTTAATCATATGCCAGCCGTACTGGGTTAGCTGTAGCTTTTCAAGCGCACTGGCACGACTATAAAAAACACCTAAGCCTTCGGGGCCAAACATCCATTTATGCCCATCAGCCATCACAAAGTCTGCCTTGCTTGCCTGCACATCAAATTCTACGGAACCTAAGCTTTGAATCGCATCAATACAGAATAAAATCTGCTGCTGCTGGCAGAACTCGCCAATTTTATTAAGATCTAAGCGTATGCCTGTGGCAAACTGTATAGAACTGATGGTCAATAAGCGTGTATTTTTATCGACCAGTGCAAATAAAGCCTCTTCAGGCGTAGCTGAGCTGTTTAAATCAGCTTCACGAAATTCTACACCTTGATTTGCTAAAGATTGCCAGACAATGCGGTTCGAGGGGAACTCTTGATTACTAGACACAATATTATCGCCTTCGTGCCAATCCAAACCATAAGCAACAAAGGATAAAGCTTCTGAGGTATTTTTAACTAAAGCAATATCATCAACACTGGGTGCATTTAATAAAGTTTGTAGCTGTTCACGTAACTCAGTTTCTTTTTTCAGCCAGTCTAAATAAAAATGAGACCCGTAAACGGTATTTTGTTCTGCAAATGCTTTAACCGCGTCACTGGTACGTTTTGGCCAAGGCGCAACAGCAGCATGGTTAAGATAAATAAGTTCCGAGGATAAAGGGAATTCTGGATGATGCATAGTGAGGTAAGGATTAAGCCAGTAAGGAGAGTTAGGCATTATTTTATCATTCTGGTGGTGATTAAAGGTAAAATATATGTTTTGCCTTGATGCGTTACGCGTACCCACAAAACGACTCATACGACATACAAACAGCAAGTGTTAATCATGATTAAATAAAAAAGTAACCTAAAAAATGAGTGATTTTACAAATACAGAATTAATATTTTTACCAATAATCTGTTTTATAGTAATTATTAATCTAATCAAAATTATTTTAAAATTAACAGAAAAAACAAAAAGGCAAAACAAAAAACCTAAACAGAAAAAATCTTCACATGAGCAATTAATGGATAGACTTATAAATTATGAGCTTAGCAGAACTCCAGGTATTTCAAGAAAAGAAGCAAGAGCAAGAGCCTATAGACGCTGGGAAAGAGATAATAAAAGATACGACTCATAACTTCGCATAATGTATATTATGTTAAATTAAGTATCATAATA
>WTCM01000025.1 GCA_013138595.1 Methyloprofundus sp.
CATCGACATTTCCTTTATAAAGCTTTAAACGCACTTTACCATTCACGGTTAATTGCGATTGGTCGATCATGGTTTGTAGCATTTCACGCTCAGGGCTCCACCAATACCCGTTATAAATTAATGTCGCATAACGTGGCATCAGTTCATCTTTTAAATGCGCCACTTCACGATCTAAAGTTAACGACTCAATCGCTCTATGTGCGCGCATCATAATCGTGCCACCAGGTGTTTCATAACACCCCCGCGATTTCATACCCACATAACGGTTTTCAACAATATCTAAACGACCAATGCCGTTTTCGCCACCGATTTTATTTAATTTAGCTAAGGTTTCTGCGGGCGAATGCGGTACGCCATCAATCGCTACAATATCCCCTTTGGCATAAGTCAATTCCATATAAGTGGCTTGGTCAGGTGCATTTTCTGCTGAAACACTCCAAAGCCACATATCTTCTTCTGGCTCATTCCAAGGATCTTCTAAAATGCCGCCTTCATAAGAAATATGCAATAAATTAGCATCCATAGAATAAGGCGATACTTTGCCTTTTTTACGCTCAATCGGAATGCCATGCGTTTCAGCATAAGCCAGTAATTTTTGACGCGAATTTAAGTCCCACTCACGCCAAGGGGCAATAATCTTAATATCAGGGCGTAAAGCATACGCACCTAACTCAAAACGTACTTGGTCATTACCTTTACCTGTTGCACCATGAGAAACCGCATAAGCGCCTGTCTCGTTGGCAATTTCAATTAAACGCTTAGAAATTAAAGGACGCGCAATGGAAGTCCCTAATAAATACTCACCTTCATAAATAGTATTCGCACGGAACATAGGAAACACATAATCGCGTACAAATTCCTCACGCAGGTCATCAATATAAATTTCTTTAATGCCTAAAGATTCAGCTTTTTGACGTGCTGGCTCTACTTCCTCGCCCTGTCCTAAATCTGCCGTAAATGTAACCACTTCGCAATCATATTCGTCTTGCAACCACTTCAAAATAACTGAAGTATCTAAACCGCCCGAATAAGCTAAAACAACCTTTTTGGTATCTGACATTATGTCTAAACTCTAAAATAAATAAAATTGCCGTGATTATACTATTAAATGAGACTTCGCTCTGCTCATTTTAATAAATGGTACTTGCTAAAGGCAATATTTTGCTAAATTTTCCTTTATTAAACCCAGCAATGGATGTATATAACGCTAAAATAGCGTATAGTATTGCCTTTGTTAAAAGTAAACACCCTAGCGGGGAGTGCAAATGAAATTTAATCCATGTAAAGGCAGTGCATTTTGTACAGAAGAAGGCACACATTGTCAGGGCTGCGGTCGTTCCCATGAAGAAATCTCAGAAACACGAAGTTTAGTGAACAGTTTAGTTGAATTTGTACAAAAACAAGACTATGACAACCCCGAAGATTTTGCGCAATTTATCAGTGCTTCACTGCTAAAAAAACACCAAAAACTTCAAGGCTAGCACCCAATCGTTTTTTTCAAAATGGGTAAAATTTTACAAAACGAATTATTTTAGATAACATTTTATAGCTAAAGCCCTCAGAGCTATGCTTGAGGACAGCTATTTTTTATAATAAGAAAAGAGGAATAAAGAGAATGCAAATTACTTCAGATATGTTAGCTGAGTTTATTAAAGTTTCTAGTGATACTATTGAGAAACATGATACGGAAGTCACAGAACTGGATAAAACACTAGGCGATGGCGACCATGTCATTAATATCCGTCGTGGTTTGGGTTTTCTAGTTGAGCAAAGCGATGAAATTAGCCAATTAGAATGGGCGGATGCTTTGAAAAAAATGGGCATGACTTGCATGAGCAAAATCGGTGGTGCTTCTGGTTCTTTAATCGGTACTTTCTTTGTTGCAATGGGTAAAGATGCGACTGGGAAAGAAATGAACCCTGTGACTTTCGCAGCCGCTTATAATGCAGCTGTTGAAGCAATGAAAGCACGCGGTAAGTCTGATGCTGGCGAGAAAACAATGTTAGATACATTGATTCCTGTTGCGAATTACTTAGTAGAAAATAGCGCAACATTGGATCAAGCAGCTTTACTAGCAGGCGTTAAAGAAACAGCGATTAAGGGTATGGAATCAACTAAAGCGATGCATGCGACTAAAGGTCGTTCTTCATTCTTAGGTGAGCGTAGTGTAGGTCATATTGATGCGGGTGCTAGAAGCACGCAATTAATGATTTGTGCTATCGTTGAAGCTATCGAAGCAAAACTATAAGCTAAAGAGCCTTTTATAGGGCTTATCTGCTTTAAATTAGGGAGCTGCTTTTTATCTAAACATTTTAGATAAAGAACAGTTCCCTTTTTTATTTGTGGGCTACCAATTTAATACGGGACAAGCAGTGTGTAAGTGTAGGGTATCATGCCTCCTGTTAAGCACATACGTAATCCACACCTTTCTAAACGAGTACAGTCTCTTGAGTGATTTTTTCAATACCGGTCTTAGCCAACAACAGTTTTTAGACCAATACTGGCAAAAAAAGCCGTTATTAATTCGTCAAGCTTTGCCTAATTTCTCCTCTCCCATCAGCCCTGAAGAACTGGCTGGGCTCGCTTGTGAGCCTGACATTGAATCCCGTTTAATTGAAGAAAAAGGAGCCGATGGCACGCCTTGGCAAGTCACTTGCGGTCCTTTGACAGAGGACGTTTTTGCGCGCTTGCCTGAATCACATTGGACGATGTTAGTGCAAGATGTGGATAAGCATTTGCCTGACTTGCAAGATCTCTTAGACCCTTTCCGTTTTATTCCCGATTGGCGACGCGATGATTTAATGATCAGTTATGCGCCTGAATCAGGCACTGTCGGCCCACATACTGATAGTTATGATGTATTTTTACTGCAAGCAATGGGCACTCGCCGCTGGCAAGTGGGCGACCAAGCGATTGAGCAGCCACCATTAATAGACGATATTGAATTACAAATATTAGCTGAATTCAGCCCTGATCAAACGTGGGATTTATTACCAGGAGATTTACTTTATTTACCGCCTCATTTTGCCCATCACGGCGTTGCTTTAAATGATTGCATGACTTTTTCAATAGGCTTTCGTGCGCCTAGTCAGGTGGATATGCTAGATGCGCTGGTGAATAGCCTGCTAGAACAAGGCATTGCTAAAAGCCGCTATAGTGACCCTGATTTATTATTAAATAAGCATAGTGCTGAAATTGATAGTGATGTGCTAGCGAGAATGCAGCAGATATTACACCAAGCAATTGATAAGGCAACTCCCGCTTTAGCGAATGCATTAGGAAAACTGGTGACGGATACCAAACCTAGCTTATCCAGTCTTGCCAGCGAAGCAAGCCAAGAAGCTCCTTCTATCGCTGAATTATCTGAGCATTTCGAGGCAGGTGGCCGTTTATACAGAAACAGCTACCACCGCTTTGCATGGAGTTCTGATCAAGAAGAGGGAACACTTTTTATGGCCGGTGAAACTTACCCCATTCATGCGCCTGCTATTAAGCCATTAAAAATGTTAACTGAACAAAGCAGCCTGACTAAAAATGACTGGCAACAACTGCTTAAAAATAATTCAGCCGTACAGGTTTTATGTCAATTAATTGCTGAAGGTGGCTGGCTTTTGCAGCAAGAATAAGCGTCACAAAACAGGCGCTGCTCCCAAAGGAATTTTAGCCGTGCATATCTTATTAGCACTGATTTGTTACGTGATGCTAGGTGCAACTGTCTTTATGGGCATTGATACCGCTGCATTAATAGGTTTAGAAATACCTACACTATAGTAAAGTGGTTTAATTCCATTTTATTAGTACATACTTCGCGTTGCTGACAGCTTATTGCTATAAGCTTATTCACGCGAAGTATCCCCATAAAAAAATTCGTCACTTTTCATTATTTACGGGTAAATAATAAGAAAACCTCGTCATTCCCGAAGTCTTTTGATCGGGAATCTACGCTGAGCATAGATTCCTGCTAACAGCATGCAGGAGTGACGTGCTTTTGTAGCGCCCTGCGCCAGTGAAACAAAAATTCCTGCAAAGCTAAGCTTGAATGCGTATAACTTGAATGCGTATAATAAGAACTTATTTATCTCTCCCCTTCTTACTCAGGATAGTTCTTTATGCTTCGTCACCTTTTATATGCTGCAGTGATGTTTTCTAGCAGTATCGCTATAGCGGAAGAATATCCCGACAATACAGCAATACCCGAAATGCCTTTAGCCGTACAAAATGGCGAACCCATGCAAGCGGACACGAGCATTATGCCGCCTGCTGAAAATGACTCCCCTGCCGTACCCGATATGCCCTTACCCGTACAAGATGGCGAACCGATGCAAGCGGATATTACCATTAGCCGTCGCGGCGAGAAGACCGTCCATGAGTACCGCGTGAATGGTCAAGTGGTTAAAATTAAAGTCATTCCTGATATTGGTCCTGCTTATTATTTTCTTGACCCTGATGGTGATGGGCAGATGGAAGAGGTCAACGCGAGCGACTTAGATAAAGGCTTAAGAATCAACCAATGGACGCTCTTTAGCTGGTAGTTTGTCTGTTTATACTTCATTGCAGCAGGCTCATATTGAGCGTCTTATTGAGCGTTACCCACTCGCGCCTCTGGTTTCTTTTTCAGGCATTTCTGCAGGCATAGAAAACACTAATTACTTAGTACAAACCCAGCAAGGCGATTTCATATTAACCCTATATGAACATTTTAGTGCAAAGGATGTCGCGCCCTATCTCGCGTTACTGCAACAATTAGCACACTTAGAAGACTACTATCCTAGCCCGCTAGTCGATAGTCAAAAACAGTTGCTACAGCAAGTCGCTCATAAACCTGCTGCTTTATTTAAGTGCCTGTCAGGCAGGTCTCCCTTACAAGCAACACCGCAGCAATGCCAATCGATAGCATTTTCCTTAGCTAAACTGCATCATAACAGCGCGCATTTAAAGTTTAATAAGCCTAACCCTAAAGGGATACACGAAATACAGTTACTCGCTGAAAAGCTACTGCCTAGCTTATCCACTCAAGATGCCGATTTATTAAAAGACGAGCTGCACTATCAGCTAAAGCAAACGCACCTACCTTTAAAGCAAGGGCTGATTCATGCTGACTTATTTAAAGATAATACGCTCTTTGTTGAACATAAATTAACCGGCTTATTAGACTTTTATGCCGCTTGTATTGACTATTTTCTTTTAGATGTCGCGATTACCTTAAATGACTGGTGCGTGACTGAACAAGGTATTTTTGATTATCACCAGCAAGCAAGCTTTATACATGCCTATCAACGCGTACATGCGCTAAACTCGCAAGAACTAGCCTATTTACCCCTCTTGCTACGCCGTGCTAGCTTACGCTTCTGGGTGTCCCGTTTAAATCATAAACAGCTGGCAAAATCAGGCGCGATGACTCAAGAAAAAGATCCAGAAATTTTTAAATATTTATTACTGCAACACCGCCAATTTTATAGCGATAAACAAGCCCCATTAGAATAATGTGATTTTTTAATACAAACAGCATGGTACAATCCAGCAGTTACATCTAAATAATAATTATAACGGGAAACGTTTATGATCAAATTAATGCAAGTTTTCATCGCTAGCGCGGTGCTTTTATTCTCAATGTCCGCTAACTCAGCGGAATCGAACGTAGTGTTAGAAGATAATTCTCAAATTTTGGGCAAGTGGAATTTATATGCGGAATCGATTGCTTTGCATAAGGAAAAAGTAGAGCTTTTTTCAGTTTGGGAATTTCAAAAAGACGGTACTTTACATACAGTTTCCAACGATAGATTTGGTCGTTTAAAAAATCTAGTCATTGATTTAACATATTCTGTCGAAGATGGCGTAATCAAAAAGCAAAAAACACCTGGTCGTTCAAAAATGGAAGACTGTCGTGTGCTTAGCTTAGAAGATGGAAAAATGACGTTAAAATGTACCTTTGTTTTCTTGTTCTTGAAAAGATAAG
>WTCM01000133.1 GCA_013138595.1 Methyloprofundus sp.
ATAGTAGGGTATCGCACTGCGTACCTTTCGCCAGCATGAGGTACGCGGTGCGATACCCTACAGACTGCTTGTCTCCCGTATTAAATGTGTCGCCACAAAAAGTAATCATAATCTCATACAGGAGTAAAGCTTATGCCTAAATTAAAGGCGCGTGATAATGAAGTTTTTTCCAATGCCTCTAAGGAATATTGGCTCTTATGGGGAGTTGCAATCTTTTGGAATGCGATCACTTGGTTTGCCATTATCAAAGGTGGCAATAATATTCTTAGAGCCTTTGATGAAAGCCCCATTTTCTATTTTTTTGTGTTATTTCCCTTTATTGGCGTTTGGACTGTCATCAGTGCTATACGGCAAACATGGGCTTGGCATAAGTTCGGTAAAACCCCTGTCAGCCTAAGCCCCTTTCCTGCGCAAATAGGCGGGCAATGCGCGGGTTATATGCTTTTACCTAAAGCCGCAGAAACGGCAAAGCAAGCAGAGTTAAATTTAAGCTGCATACATAGTTATAGTTATCGTAGTAGTAATAATGAATACAGTCGCCGCGAAGAGGTCCTTTGGAACGATAAAATTCGCCTAAAACCCGAGCGTTATGGGCGTAAATTTCGTTTAAATTTTAGTTTTAACCCGCCGGCTGATTTACCTGAAACAAGCGACGAGCAAGGCGATAGCTATCACCTCTGGCGTTTACATATTCATATTCCCTTAAACAGTATTGATTATGAACGTTCATTTGAGCTGCCTGTACAACACGTTGAAGCACAGCAGCTAGTCGCGGCATCAAGTTTTACTGAGCCACGCTCAGAAAGTATAGAAATCCCAGATCCACAAATAGGCTTAATGCCACAAATTGAAAGTACGATGACAAGCACACAGTTTTCTTACGGCTCTGGGCGCTCTAAAGGCATGGGTATTAGCCTGTTGCTTGTAGGCGTTTTTATTGCCGCCTTCGGCTATCTATTTTTTGCTGAATTTACAGATTTTTTATTCGCTACGACACTATTAGTTCGGATCTATATGGGGCTTATTGCTCTAAGCTTGTGCTTGCTAGGTTTTTTTCTTATTTTTAATAGCTTAAGCGTAGAGGTGAGTGCAAACGGTCTGCATAAGCGACAGCGTATTTTTGGCTATGTATGGGAAAATTTCACCCCCACTGCAGATATTTCCAACATGACGGTAGAAAGAAATGGCTCTTCGAGCACTGCAGGTCACGCAACACGAGTCTGGTATAGCATTAAGCTTTATCGCCACGATAAAAGCCATATCGAAGTAGGCGATAGTTTAGAGGGGCAACGCTATGCGGAAAGTATTCGCCAACAAATGCTGACGGCATTAGGAAGTGCATGGACAGAAGATAGTGCATTTGATCCCGCAGAAAAAATGCCTAAACGCCCTATTCCTACAGGGTTACATTGGCTAGGGCGTTTATTACCCCATTCCTTTTTAATTGCGTTTGTCTATGACCTTAGTCAGAAATGGCCAGAAATAACCGCGTTTATTGCGCCATTTTTTAAGTAACAGGAAGATCTTTATCTTCAAGCGATAAAGATTTAGATAAAACATGCGCAAGCTCTTGCATAGAGGCAGGACAGCGCAGGTAACTATCAAAATATTCATTTCTAATTAAATCAAATTCATCTTTCATATCGGAGCGAGTCAAAGCGATAATCCGCACACCAGCAAGTGCTTGAATCTTCCTAATTGTCTGATAATCATCTATCACGGGCATATATATATCCACAAAGACCAAATCAAAATGTTGCTGTTTACATAGCTCAAGCGCTTCTGTATCACTGTCTGTTACGATCGTTTCCAGAGAGCTATCGCTGAAAAGGGACTGTAAAAAATCACAATTTTCTTTATGATTATCAATAATTAAAAGACGAGCAGGAAGAAATTGACTCAAATCGCTAGGACCATAATGTTCTATCGCTGCGGGGGGGGCATCAGTAATAATAGTCACATTTAATAAACTGACGCTAAAAGTAGAGCCGTGCCCTAACTGACTATATAAATGAATTTCCCCCCCCATCATATCAACGAGGCACTTACTCATGGATAAGCCTAAGCCTGTTCCACCATAATCTACCACTCCTTGATGACCAACTTGCTCAAAATTTTGCTGAATAAGCTCTTTCTGTGCGACTTCTATCCCGACACCTGTATCTTCAACCGCAATTAATAATTCTAACTTATTATACGTATCATTAAAGCTACGGACTTTAAGAGTAATAGCACCTTTTTCGGTAAACTTAAGTGCATTTTCGACTAAATAACCCACAACTTGGCGTAGTCGGTCAGCATCAAGTAACAAATGCTTAGGGATAGTAGTATCTATATCAAGAATAAGATCAATCTCTTTTTCTTTTATCTGTGAACGAAAAGTATGTTGTATTTCCGCAAAAATAAGGTGTGGATTATGCTTAGATTTTTCAATTTTAAACGTCCCTGCTTCCAACTGATTTAAAGCTGAAATATCATTGATTAAGGTTAGTGATTGTTTTCCCGCTTTTTGGATTGTCGTACTCAAGTCTTTAAGTTTCGGGTCATCTAATTGCTCATTTAATAATTCAGCAAAACCAATAACAGCGCTTAGAGGTGTCCGTATTTCCTTACTCATATTAGCAAAAAATTCAGATTTTACTAGACTTGCTTGTTCTGCAGAGTGTTGCGCTTTTTCCGCCGATTCTTTCTCTGACTTGATCACTGTTTCAGATTTAAGTCGCTCATTAATATTCACAGAAATCGTTAATAAAGCTTCTTTTTCATTATATGTAAAAGGCAGCATTGAAACCATCATCGGCTGTACTTTGTTATTAGGGCGCTTAAACTTAACGACCCTTTGCTCTACTTTGCCGTTGGCTTTAAATTCATCCAAAACACTGGCACGCTCTTCGGGATCATAATAAAAATCGGCAATTTGCAGTGTATTCATATCTGCTTCATATAGTTTATAGTCATTAACTACATTTTTATTGACAGAAAGAATACGCCCCTCATAGGTAGTGACAAGTATATGTAAAGGGATGGTATCGATAAGAGATTGAGTTTGTTCAACCGCATCTTTTCTTTGTATCACATCTTTTCTGAGCCGCCGATTCCAATAACTAAAAATTGCGATAAGCATTGAAAATACTGCAAATAACATCAACGCATTTTTTTGGCTCAGTAAATGAACTATCTCTCGTGAAGTCTGCCTTAATGTCCTTTTCTGCTGCTGCTTAATATTTTTGTGAGTGTTTTTGTCGATAGAGGCTAAGGCTCGGTTAAATAAAGGCAATAAGGGCGCTAACTCTTTATTGACGGCAAAACGCAATTCTGACTTAAAGCGTGTCCCTCCTACAATACCGATATTTTTAAGCTTCAGTTCCGCAATATAATGCTTAGCTTCTGCTAGACCGATAACTAATACTTCAAGGTCTCCTGTAGACACCTTAATAAGCCCATTCTGCACAGTCCCCATATCTATGAAATCTAAATTAGAGTGTGTTTTTATAATCTCAGGCGCATACGTTTCGTTCTGAATAATCCCTATTTTAAGCAGTTCAACTTCTTCAATTTCATCCACATAGTCTGCTCCTCCGTGCATAATAACCACAATAGAGTTAGAAAAATAGCGATGAGTCAACAATACTTCAGGCGCTAAAGGCAAAGAATCAGAGACAGAAAATAGATCAATCTTCCCCGCTTTTAACTGTTCAAGTGCTTCAGTACTGGATGTATGCCGGCTGACCTCTAGCTTAATGCCTAGTTTTTGCTCTAATAGCTTTAAGTAGTCCGCGGTTAAACCAATATATTCACCTTGTTGATTGAAGTGCTCAAAAGGAAAATCATGTGCATGCCCACTAAAGCGAATCACTGGGTGCGCCTTTAACCATGCTTGTTCTTGCGCTGATAACTGGAAGTCCTGAACGGCAAACTCCTTAGGTGTAGATATGGGTGCTTGTGCAGCGACATTACTTGCTAGCATATAAAATAATGCTCCTAGTATCACTGCTAAAAACAGAAAAGCTGAGTGGTGAATAAGACTGGTAGTGCGCATAGTAACCCCTTTCTCAATGGCTTAACCGCTCGTGTAATATTAATCGGCTCAGCTAATGCCTCACTCCATCCTTGTGCAAAACGCGAAACAGAGTCAACCATAAAATAGATAAGTCTTTAGTAAAAGACTGTTGCTGTAGATACTCGATATCTAATTCAACCTTTTCAGTAATGGCAAGTTCATCTCGACCATTAATCTGCGCCCAACCTGTTAAGCCTGGCATTAATTGATGGACATTATGTGCAGTACGTAAGGCAATTAAATCCTCTTGATTAAATAATGCAGGGCGCGGTCCTACAAAGCTCATGTCACCCTTAAGGATATTCCATAATTGTGGCAGCTCATCAAGACTGGTTTTACGTAAAAAATGTCCCATAGGCGTGATCGCGCTTTGCGGGTCGTTTAATAAATGTGTCGCCACTTCAGGCGTATCACTTTTCATACTACGAAATTTTGGCATACTAAAGAGCTGGTTATTTAAACCGACTCGATCTGACCAATATAACGCCGGACCTGTTGATGTCAGTTTGACCAATAAAGCGATCAATAGCATAGGTATACTAACACCTAACAAGATGATTAAGGCAAAAATAAAGTCAAAAACCCTTTTGCTAAGCATAAGTCGACTTAATGAGAGAGAGAGCGCAATAAATTTGCGTAATCTTCATCTACTTTATAATCGCTACCCCGTAATTCTTTAATACGCTTACAAGCATTAATCACCGTGGTATGGTCGCGCCCACTAAAGGCATCACCAATTTCAGGTAAGCTATGGCTGGTTAGCTCCCTAGCTAAAGCCATCGCCATTTGGCGAGGACGTGTGACCGATTGTTTACGACTTTTAGAGAGTAAATCAGCCATTCTGATTTTAAAATAGTCAGCCACCGTTTTTTGAATATTTTCAATACTCACTAATTTATCTTGTAAAGAAATTAAATCATGTAAAACTTCTTTCGCAAAATCAACCGTAATGTCGGCACCCGTAAATTCTGCATTCGCAAGGACACGGCGTAAAGCCCCTTCAAGCTCACGTACGTTAGAAGGAATCCGTTTCCCAATAAAAAAAGCCACTTCATGATCTAACTCAACATTATTCTGTTCTGCCTTATTCATTAAGATAGCCGCTCTGGTTTCTAAATCAGGTGGTTCTACCGCGACAGGCAAGCCCCAGCCAAAGCGAGATTTTAAACGATCTTCTAAACCTTCAATTTCTTTAGGGTACTTATCACAGGTCAAAACCACCTGATTTTTCTTTTCTAACAGGCTATTAAAGGTATGAAAAAATTCCTCTTGCGAGCGTTCCTTGCCTGCAAAAAATTGAATATCATCAACAAATAAAGCATCAACATTACGGTAATACTCTTTAAATGCATCAATACTATTTTGTTGAAAGGCCTTAACCATATCCTGTACAAATTTTTCCGAGTGTAAATACACGATATTTGCATTTGGATTTTTTGCTAAAATCGCATTACCAATGGCATGCATTAAATGCGTTTTACCCAATCCTGACGCGCCATAAATCAATAAAGGGTTATAGGCTTTTCCTGTATTTTCAGAAACTTGAATGGAAGCTGCTTTAGCTAATTGATTGGATTTCCCTTCGACAAAATTAGCAAAAGTAAACGCTGTATTAATAAAATTAGGCGTTCTTTTCTTTTGTGCTTCAACGGCTGGGCTAGTAGAAGGCCTGGATTTGTTAAGATTAATCGCGGGTTTTGTGCTTTTAGTTCCAATCGTAATTTTGACCGAATACTGACCACTCGAAAACTCAAAGACAGCATCTTCAATTTTACCTAAAAAATGATCTTTCACATGCGCAATAATAAACTGATTAGGCGCAAGCAACGTAATCACATCATTGTCTTCTTCTGCTTGTAATGGTCTAATCCAAGTGTTTAAATCATTGCTAGAAATTTCATTTTCAAGACGGGATAGACAGGAATTCCAAATAGAGCTCATTTAATACTTCACAAATAATTGAACAGCAACAGGGTTTTAAGCCTAATCACCGTTACCAAAGAAGAACAACAGAAGACTGCAAATAATAGCATAAAAGCCCCCGCCACTTTTAATAATTAATAGAGACTTATGACCACTGCAAAACAAACAATTCTAATTACTGGCTGCTCTACAGGCATCGGTTATCGCACCGCCGAAGTTTTAAAGGAGCGCGGCTATCGCGTGATTGCCTCAGCCAGAAAAGCCGACGATGTCGCACGTTTAAAAAATGCAGGCTTCGAAGCCGTTCAATTAGACCTCGCTGACAGCCAAAGCATTCAAAATGCAGTGCAGCAAGTGATTGATATGACAGCAGGTAAACTAGATGGGTTGTTTAATAATGGTGCTTTTGGTCAACCTGGAGCGGTAGAAGATTTAAGCCGCGATGTGTTGCGTGAACAGTTTGAAACCAACTTCTTTGGTACGCATGAGTTAACTAATCTGATTATTCCCCTAATGCGTGAGCAAGGCGGTGGGCGTATTATTTATAATAGTTCTGTTTTAGGTTTTATCGCGATGACCTATCGAGGCGCGTATAACGCCAGTAAATTTGCCTTAGAAGGCTTGGTAGACACCTTACGCTTAGAGCTATATGGTAGCAATATTCATTTATCTCTAATAGAACCTGGTCCTATTGTCAGTGATTTTCGCAAAAATGCCTTCGCTCTGTATCAAAAAAACATCGATCCCAGCAGTAGTTACCATAAAGACACCTATGCCAATATGGAAACTCGCCTACAAAAAAAAGGACCTGCAGTGCCTTTTACCCTGCCTGCTGATGCAGTCGTGGATAAAGTGATTCATGCAATGGAAGCAAAAAGACCCAAAATTCGTTATTACGTGACCTTCCCTACTTATTTATTTGGCTATTTAAAGCGCATTTTACCGACGTGTTTGCTGGATTATTTTGCGCGTAAGATTTAAACGTTTACAGCGGGGTGAATACTCCGTCTCGCATACAAGCATAAATAGGGTGTGTTGACGACAGGAAACGCATCAAGCATCTAAAAGATGCGTTTCGTGCCTCAACACATCCTATGTATTCACCCTGTCCATAACGTTTAAGCCTTACTCTCCCTGCTCAAACCATTCATCTAATAACTGATGAATGTCCTCAACCCCCGTCTTCTTTAAAGAAGAAAATAACTGTACAGAGACGCTCATTTCAAATTCTTTTAATTCACGCTGTACTTTTAATAAGGTGTTTTTGGCGGCTCCATAATTAATTTTGTCCGCTTTAGTCAATAAAATATGCAAAGGTTTTTTGCTATAAGAGCACCATTCAATCATTTGCCAATCAAATTCAGTCAATGGATGACGTACATCCATGACCAAAATAATGCCATATAAAGACTCGCGTTCTTGCAAATATGTCTCCATTAAAGCATGCCATTGACGCTTAACGCGCTCAGGCACTTTAGCATATCCATAACCTGGTAAGTCCACAAAACGCAGCTCTTCATTCAGGTTAAAAAAATTAAGTAATTGCGTCCGCCCAGGTGTTTTACTGGTTCTAGCCAATGATTTTTGGCGCGTTAAAGTATTTAATGCACTAGATTTACCTGCATTAGAGCGACCCGCAAAAGCCACTTCACGACCTGTATCCGCAGGCGCAGCGTTTAAATCAGGGGCGCTTAAAACAAATTTAGCCTGATGGTAGAGAGTATTCATGTATATCTCGTGTAGAGGGATTAATTAAATTAGAGTAGAATTCATCTACTATTGTACATAAATTAGGAGCGAGGATGATTGAATTCCCGTTCTTCAGCTTAATGATGATCTTATTCCGAAGGGGAATCTAATGAAGAAAAGTTTAATAGCGGTGTCTATGTCGTTTGCTTTATTTAATATGTCTCATGTTGCGCAAGCAGCGGGCGATGTCAATGCGGGGCTTGCAAAAAGCGCCACTTGTGTAAGTTGTCACGGACAAGAAGGCAATAGCATGATGCCCATGTTCCCTAAATTAGCAGGACAAAACGAAGGTTATTTAGTCAAACAAATGCAAGCCTTCAAAGATGGTTCTCGTGAGAACTCCTCTATGGCTGCGATGGTTGCAAGCTTAAGCGACCAAGATATGCGCGATATTGCCGTTTATTACGCAGCACAAGCCGTCACAGAAAATGACAAACCTCGTTTAGATGTCGAAGAAGAAGATGACGAGGGTAATGATTTACCAGCAAGCGCATTAAAAGCCGCTAAAGAAGTTGCTCAAGAAGAGCAAGATGCTTTAATGGCACAAGGTTACGATGTGTATAGAAATGGCGATTTAGACAATGAAATTTCAGCGTGTATCGCCTGTCATGGTCCCTATGGAGAAGGTAACGAGCCTGCGGCATTCCCAGCGGTTAAAGGACAACATGCAGACTACCTAATTAAAACCTTAACAGATTTTAAAACAGATGCACGTAGCAATGATTCAGACAATATCATGCACATGATTGCTAAGAAAATGAGCGAACAAGAAATCCAAGCGATGTCATACTATATGTCAGTGATGTAATCCCAATATATTCAAATACAAGCTCGTCATTCCTGCGTGCTTTTAGCAGGAATCTATGCTTAGCATAAACCCCGATAAAGCTTGTGCCCACGCTATCCTCACGGCAATTAAGTTAAGGGCTTTTTAAAATAAAATTAATAGGCTAAACGTAGGATGGGTAGAGCGTCTTTTTGCGAAACCCATCATTTATAAAATGAGTCACTCAAAATACAATTTAAAACCTAGGAATAAACAATGTTAAAAATGATCAAAGCTGGCTTATTATTAAGCTTAGTAATTTTTACCAGCGCAAGCTTTGCAGCAGGGAAAGGCTATACCGATTTAGCTGCCGTACAACCCACGCAAGACCCCACTAAAGTCGAAGTCATTGAATTTTTTTGGTACGGCTGTCCGCATTGCTACCAATTTGAGCCAGCTTTAACAAAATGGCAAGAAACACTCCCTGCGAATGTCACTTTTATTCGCCAACCAGCAGTCTTTAGCAAAGTATGGGCTCAACATGCAAAAGCATACTTTACAGCTGAAGTCTTAGATGTCGTTGAAAAAGTACATGCCGATCTTTTTCATGCGATACAAGTGAAAAAAGAAAAGTTAACCAGTGAAGCAGACTTAGCCGTCTTTTTTGTTGCGCATGGCGTTGATAAAGCCGCTTTTCATCAAGCTTATAATTCTTTTATCGTTGATACTAAAATGCGTCAAGCAAAAACAATGGGGCCACGTTACGGTATTACAGGCGTTCCAGCAGTTGTAGTGAACGGAAAATACTTAGTAAACAACAGAAGCGCAGGTTCTTTTGAAAACGTCATTAAAGTGATTAATGAGCTGATTGTGCAAGAAAGTAAATAAAACAAGTCTATTTAAACTGGAGTCCAAAACGCGTTTTGGGCTGTAGGGTATCGCACTGCGTACCTTTCACCAGCATGAGATAATGCGATGCCGCCTACAGACTGCTTGTTTCAGCTTAATCTGTAGCCCAAAACAGGTTTTGGGCTTATAAAGTGATGGGTTTCGCAAAAAGACGCTCTACCCATCCTACATTTTATAACTTATTTCACCAAATCAGCAGGGCTTTCTGCAACAACAGGCTCCGCAACCGCAGACGGATTTGCCGCCTTACCGACCTCAGATAAAGGCGCATTTTGCCTATTCCCCTCACCAAACATAATCGCCCCCGCCATCAATAAGACCGTGGAAATGCCCACGATAATATATCGGTTCGGATTATCCATCCAAAAAAGTAGCCATTTAGGTTTAATTAACCCTACAATTAAAATACCTACGGCAAGAATAAGTAGGTTGAATGCCCAAACAATCATAATTTTTCCTGTGACTTTAATAAATAAGTGTATATTGTACCGATTCAGGTCTGAAATAAAATATTTTTTAGGGGAATAACAAAATGTTAGAGTGGTTAAGTAGTGAAATTGCTTATTGGCACTGGCTTATTTTTGGTCTACTCTTAGGCATAGTTGAGATGATGTCATTCAGCTTTGTCGCCTTATGGTTTGGGGTCAGTGCCATTATTGTTGGGCTATTATTATTGATCGTCCCCTTCCCGCTCACAGTACAATTATTAATCTGGATTTTTTTATCCATAGCAATCATCGTCGTATGGTTTAAATGGGTTTATCCGCGCATGAAAAATAAAGATTTTTCCAAAATGTCACGCGAAAGCATGATTGGTCAAATAGGCACTGTTATTGACTATAACTCAGTACACCAAGGACGCGGTACTTTACGTTTTCCTGCGCCTATTTTAGGCAGTGATGAATGGCAATTTATTTGTACCGATGCCATTAGTATAGGAGACCGCGTGATGGTACGTGAGTTTTCAGGCAATTCACTGATTGTTTCAGCAAAATAAAAAGAGGGTTTATTATGGAAGGTTTATGGGTTGTTGTTGTATTCGTTATTTTAGTCATTGTCACCGTGATAAAAGGCGTTAGAATTGTACCACAAGGTTATAAACATATTGTCCAGCGTTTAGGAAAATACCACACCACTTTAACGCCGGGTTTAAACTTTGTCATTCCCTATGTGGATAGCGTGGTGGAAAGCATTACCACCAAAGATATCGTCTTAGATATTCCCTCGCAGGAAGTTATCACCAAAGATAATGCGGTTATTTTAGTGAATGCGATTGCCTATATTAATATTATCTCGCCCGAAAAAGCCGTGTATGGGGTAGAAGATTATGTGCTTGCCATAGAAAAGCTGATTCAAACCGCCTTAAGGTCTATTATTGGTGAAATGACCCTAGATGAAGCACTCTCTTCAAGAGAACATATTAAAGCAAGGCTCAAAGACAATATTTCAGATGATATTGCCGACTGGGGAGTCACGCTTAAAACCGTTGAAATTCAAGATATTAATCCCTCGGCAACCATGCAAGCTTCAATGGAAGAACAAAGTGCCGCAGAAAGAGAGCGTAGAGCGGCTGTGACTCGTGCAGAAGGCGCAAAGCAATCGGCTATTCTGGAGGCAGATGGACGCTTAGAAGCTTCACGCCGCGATGCACAAGCAAAAGTTTTATTGGCAAGTGCCAGTGCTAAAGCAATAGAAAGTATTAGTGCTTCACTAGGTGACAAAGAGCTTCCAGCGACCTATTTATTAGGTGAAAAATATATTGAGGCAATGCGAGAGTTATCCGAATCGGATAATAGTAAAACCGTG
>WTCM01000121.1 GCA_013138595.1 Methyloprofundus sp.
ATGCTTCATTTATCCCAGTTTAAAATCCAGCAAACATAAGTCTTTTGCCGCATGTAAACGACCCTCTAGCAATAAATTTTTTAAATTTTCAGTGCGCTCTAAATAAAGTTCGGTATGTTCTTTAAAGGCTTCGGGTAAATGATGCTTTTCTAAGGTCGATAAATGGCCGTCAAAAGCGGCAGAGACACTGAGTAAATCCATCAAGAAAAAGCGTTCTTCTGGCGAGACTTCCTCTAATAACTGTAAAAATTCATCCCAATCATCATATTCATGGCTGTCGTCAATCTCAAAACTTTGACATAAACGTAGTAATAAAACCAACATATTGGGGTGGTAATTCTGCGCTAAAACCATCATGGTGGCGACCGCTCTAATCGCACCTTCACGTGCCTTAGGGCTGAGTTGTGCAATCAGTTCATCATTTAATATATCGTTCGCAATATGCTTTGCTAATTTATTACCGAATAATCTTAAACGTGCTTCGCGTGCTACTTTATAAATAGTAAACGCATCCCAAATGCCTGTAATAGGAATAGCAACCCAGCTAAAGCTATAACGCGCTTCACCTTTACCTATAAAGCGCACCAAGATAAATTTAACCGCTAAACTACTTAAAAGTACTTTTGCCTTGTATAAAAAAGCCACCATAAATATTTTAGATTTAGAGAGGTGTTTAGCAGGGTCAATGCCTAGGTAACTAATCACAGGGTCAGGAACTTCTAAAGCCGCACGCGCCAAAATATTGGGGATCGCATCATCCCCAGGTAAGCATGAATCGGCAGCGGTTTGATTATGCCCTGTTAAGCAAGCAAGACTATAAGCCGTTTTTAAGCCTAGCCAATATAAAACTGACATTTCAATTAGCAACATCACAATTAACACAGAAATATAGAGCAGGTAATAATACCCACTACTCATTGAACCTTGATAGGTCCACTCTACCCAAATCGTGATAAACGTTGTGATCGAGCCGACAGCAAATGCAATAATCGCAGCAAAAGCGGTGATATTGCTCGCGAGTGTTTGCAATATTTCATCGGGAGGCAGCTTATCAATCGTAATATTTTTTAATTCTATCGTGCCTGATTTTTCGGCTAAATAACGATAATATTTAGCACCTAAGCGCTCAAGCAGCGTCGGGGCTTCTCTTGAATAAGCGGCTTTTCTATTTGAATCTTGCATGTATTTTTCCCTTCAGTCGTCATTGCTTTAGCTTTTATTATAATGACGGATTAGCTACGACATAAATTATTTCGCTCATACTATCATAACGGGAAGGGATGCGCTCTTAAGCGATTAAGTTCTCGTGCGTCTAGACTATACCCCTAAATAATTAGCGTTTATTTTTCTAAAATTATTCGTGTAAACTGCTTATGTGGTCTTTATCTTTTAATCAACCGAGAGTGTCATTATGTTAGAAAAAAATCAAATCGCACCAGCCTTCAGTTCTAAAAACCAAAATAATCAACTTATTGAATTAGCTAGCTTTAAAGGGCAGAAGCATGTTGTTTTATACTTTTACCCTAAAGATGACACACCAGGCTGTACCATTGAAGCGAATGATTTTACCCGCCTAGCGGATGAATTTTCAGGCTTAGAGACTGTGATTATTGGTGTCAGTAAAGATTCTTGCGCGAGCCATGCGGATTTTATAAGTAAATACGGGCTAAAGTTAGATTTGCTTGCTGATGAAAGCGGAGAGCTTTGTGCGAGTTATGATGTTTGGCAAGAGAAAGAAAAAAATGGTGTAAAGAAGATGGCTATTTTACGCTCTACTTTTGTGATTAATAAAGAAGGGAATCTAGTTGAGGTTTTATATGGTGTCAGCCATGAAGGGCATGCTCAGGCTATTTTGGAGGTTGTGCAAGGCTTGTAAAAGCGAGCAAAAACCATCATCTTTTTGAGAGGGAGGGTGGTTTTTTATGCCTGAATGATAAGAGGCTTTCAGCGTCTCTGAATCAATTATTTGGCTATAAAGCTAAGCTGGAATAAGCATGCGTAGGGTGCATTCCATACACCTTAGAGCCGTCGAGATTTAGGGGCTAGTATGTGCGCATGAAATGCACGATCTGTATTAACTCACTGCCATTTCACTCAATAATTCTTCCAGCTGATCTTTAAATTGCCGTTTCAAGTCATCTATATTCTTAAATTCTGTATGAAAATGCCCTAGTCCTGAAAGCTTATCTTTAAAGTCACAAAGTG
The DNA here is from genome assembly GCA_013138595.1 of Methyloprofundus sp. GTDB lineage: Bacteria > Pseudomonadota > Gammaproteobacteria > Methylococcales > Methylomonadaceae > Methyloprofundus. Next base: position 2,206 of record WTCM01000121.1, read on the forward strand.
AATTAAAATCATCACGGTTTATAGTCCCCATAGAGGTATTCCCATCTTTAAAAAAGGTATAAATTTGTGGCTTCCCCGTCTCTTTAAATTGCTTATATGCAGTATCAAATTCTTCTTCAGTAAATTCTCCCGTTTTGCTACAAAATAAACTGACAAAAATATCGCAACCACACACCGCTTTATTATATTCATCTTGTAAGCGTGTTTCAGACATCGCATCGAGAAAATGTTCCCAGCGAATAATCTCTAAATAAACGGCTTGTTTTCTATACTTATTATTTTGCTGGAGAAAGTAGCGTTCAAATTCATCCCGCTCATCTTTTAATTCTGTTGAGGAAGCGAGAAAAATCTTAATGGTTCGTTCAGTTGTTTTCGGTGGTTCAGCTGCCCAAAGAGGTAGTTGCTCTAGTTTAATTCCATCCAATAATTGCAATACATCCACATCCGCATAGCTTTCAGGACATTCCACTTGTAATTTACGATCTTTTTTACGCCGTAATAATTTCTTTTGCTCAAAGAAATGAGGGCTTAGCAATTGACTACATTCATCACAAACACAAGGCACAAATATCTTGATCTTATCGCTTAAATGATGAAAACTTGCATTTAAAGCCTCTAAATCCGCACTAATCACATTCAGCAAGCCTTTAGCTTCCACGCCTCGCGCACGTAAAATAATCTCCCTACCATTATCAGCAATCGTCACTAGTACTTGAGACTCTTCGCGCTGAAATAATGCACCACTACTCCAACTTAAATCCGCATTTTCAATAAAACGGTGCATACGCACAATTAAGCGACTAATCATGCCCTTAGGCAAGAACTCATAACAATAACGCAAGACCAAATCATCCGCTTGCGCCCAGCTCGCTAAGCTCGCTGGCTTAGAGGGCGAAAGTAATTGCGGTGCTAACCAAGCTTGCTGCTCGGGCAACTCAAAACACAATTCAAATTTCTGCATTAAAGCTAATAGCTCCAAGTGCATATCCGCATAATCAGAGCCTTGCCATAAGCGTAAACAATCTGTCTGGTTAAAATGCCCCCAGTTCGCTTTAACGCTTTCATCATCCAAAATAGTAAATACCGCAGTAGTTGCCCAGCGGTTTTGTAAAATAACGGTGCGGCTTAATAAAGCATCGTCCTGAAAATGTAAAAATACACCTAAGTCGTGTAAATATTCACTGAGTAATAAAGCCTTTTTACGATCAAAGTCTAAATGTTGGGTATAAAGATCAAAGTAGTCTTGTTGGGAGATAAATGCCTTATCCACGGCTAAACGCTCAATATTTTCACGAATAGACACCCATTTTGCAGGTAATTCCTCGCCTATATGGGCTAATTCTTGGCTATAAAACTCAATTGCCGCACGTAATTGATCAGCAGCACCTACTTCAGCTAAATTACCGCGATAAAACTCTTTAACATTATCAAACTGCCCTTTAATACCTGCTTGATCAATGGTTTTACTACGCCCACTTTTTTCATTTTGAAAAATTAATACAGGGCTATGGTCGCCGAGTAAATCGACCACTTCCAGCCAATATTTAAAGCCTGCATCATGTACTGATTTATAATCTTTACGGGTATCATCCAGTAAGATATATAAGGAGCGTTTAGTGAGGAAAAACTGATGCGTAGCATGATAAATCTCCTGCCCGCCAAAATCCCAAACATTCAGCCGAAAGTCTTGCTCTTGTTTGGTCTTAAAATCGTGGCGAATAATATCAATGCCGTGAGTGCTTTCATTTTCTGCGGGTAAGGCTTTATCTGTTTGGTATAAGCGGCGTAATAAGCTAGTTTTCCCCGCGCCTCCTTCACCAATAATTAATATTTTAGCTTCGTATAGCTGAGCAGTGCCTTGCGTGGTTTTTTCGGCGAAGTAATTTAGGATTGCGGTGTTGCCTTGTTTGGCGACTTCTATGGGGGGATTGGTGAGTGGGCAGCCTTGGATACTAACCCCATCCCCCGCTCCCCATTTAAACTTGAACTGCTCAGTAATAAGGTTTAATAATGGGCTTAGGTCAGTTATTTCTGTATAACTTACATCAAGGTATTGCAAGCCAGTTATTCCACTGAGTGGACTTAGGTCATTTATTCCAGTCTCAGTCGCACCAAGGTCTTGCAAACCTGTCAGTTA
>WTCM01000060.1 GCA_013138595.1 Methyloprofundus sp.
GGCAGCCATTAACAGAAGTCTTTGACTGGGCCAAGCAAAATGTCACTTCCATCCTTTGCTCCTGTCTTGCCACGCACGCATTGATTCAATTTTGCTATGGTATAGAAAGAACGCGCTTACCTGCAAAACGCTGGGGAGTTTATGCACACAAGGTAATAGACCGTACGCACCCTTTGATTGCCGAAATCAATACCCGCTTTGATGTACCTCATTCACGTTTTAATGAAGTATTTCAAAATGATTTACAGCAACAGGGTGTCAAAGTTCTGGTAGCCAGCTCTGAAGCGGGTATGCACCTTGCCGTGAGCCCTGATGGTTTTCGTATCGTATTCTTTCAGGGCCACCCCGAATATGATGCTATCAGTTTGATGAAAGAGTATAAACGTGAAGTAATGCGCTATATTAATCATGAAACAGAACAATACCCACCCGTTCCTGAACATTATTTTAATGCTGAAGTACTGGCTATTTTTAATGCTTATGCCGAACATGTACAGCAGGCACTGAATAATAAATGCCCTATCCGCCCTTTTCCGGAACAGGAAGTTGAGCCATTTTTAGATAATACCTGGCGCGATACGGCCAAAGCAGTCTTTAATAACTGGCTGGGAAAGGTCTATCAAATTACTAACCAGGACAGGAAGCTGCCTTTTATGGAGGGAGTTGACCCTAATAATCCACTTAATTTATAAATGCATGAGTCTTTCTTGCAGCAAACTATTGAGCTAGCAAAAAAAAATGTACAAACTGGCAGTGGGGGGCCTTTTGGCGCAATTATCTGTCACAACCAACAAATTATTTCTGCCTGTAGCAATAGGGTCACTGTTGACAATGACCCTACCGCTCATGCCGAAATACTAGCTATCCGTGAAGCCTGCAAACAACTAAATACGTTTCAATTAGCGGATTGTGTACTTTATTGCAGTTGTGAGCCCTGCCCTATGTGCCTAGGTGCCGTTTACTGGGCGCGGCTAAAACAGGTTTTTTTTGCCTGTAATCGCTATGATGCGGCTCAGGCAGGTTTTGATGATAGCTTTATTTATGACGAAATAGCGACAATAGCCGAGAAAAGAAAAATTACCATGCAACAAGTCGCACTAAAGGAGTCTCTTAGCCCCTTTATTGCATGGCAAGAACAGGAAAATAAAATGCCTTATTAAATTACTCGCTCTCTTCTGCTGTCGTTTCTTCAGACCCTTCTGCTTTATCCCTGATTTTAATTAACCATCCATCTTTCGCTTTGCATTCAGGGGTATTATTTGCTTTAAGATGGATACGAGCATACTTTCCAGTCAAAGAGGCAGGTAATATTGCCGAAACGGCATAAAAACTTTGTTTATCAACAATCTTAAGCTTTAAGGGTGTATTTTTAGCCGTCGCTTTAATCGTTGTCGCATCTGCATAACCCGACACTGTGAAAGAAATCTCAGATTCAGGGTCTGCTTCTCCTTTATGCGGTGGGGTAAAGGTTTTAAAGCGTGGTTTTTTACATCCTGTATCAACATTTCCTGCACTATAAGCAAAAGCAGAAGCACTAAAGCCAACACTGGCAATTAAACTAGCTAATATTAAAGATTTTTTTATCATTATTATGTCCTCATTGTTTCAAGCAAACAGTTGCAAATGAAGCTTACTCTATCGGGGGCATTTTGTTGTGTGCAGTGGTACATAAAATTTACCCTATATTTTGTAAGCATCAATATTTTATCTTTTGATTTATGTACAGCGTTTATCTTAACATGCGAATAGACAATGCATCACTAAGTCTTTAACAAATTAATCCATAAAATATCACACTAGTTAATTGAATTATAATAACTTTACCAAAAATAAATAGCGTCTACCCCAAGTCTCTATCTTGACACTATAAATAATTGAACTAGACTCTAAGCATAATTCAATTGATGTACGTTAAGGGAAAATTCCTCCTATGTATAAAAAACACAACGCTTTATTAGCAGCACTTCTTCTGCTCAGCTCTCTTGATGCCAGTGCTTTAGGTATTAACGGAGGCCAGGCATCGAACAAACCAGAAGCTAAGGATGACTACACTCCTGTGATCATTGGCATAAAACAAACTGCACTAGGGAATGTTAGCAATAACGACCGTTACGGAAACTTAGTCACTTTTAACGGTTCAACTGTTGGGGAATATGGTTACCTGGACTTAACTGGTTCAAGTGGCGTGTATACTTACAAACTTTTTGATAGTACCGATAATAATAGCTTACCAACTAATAATAGTTTACCAACAGGTGAAAGTGGAATTGATAGTTTTAGCTATACTTATAGCAATTCACTTGGCCAGACAGACAGTGCACGTTTAATTGTGGAGGTCGCCCCAGACCCTGCCTTTGTACAAACTGGTGACCAGCCCTACGATAATGTTGATGTGGAATTCAATGATCGTTCTGCCCAGGCGACACCGCTTAATTCAGCCAGAAACATAAAAGGTCACTTGCATCATCCGGGCGATAAAGACTGGTATTCACTGGCGAGTGCAGGTGATGAAATGATTACTCTGGAAGTTTGTCCTAAGGGAACGAGTTGCTACGACCCAAACCCAGAAAATGAACAAGACTGGGTACTTTATGTCTTTGATAGTGATCTGTTAACTAAAGAAATGGAAGAAACGTTAATTCCTCTTTTCCGTCGCGATGCGACTGGCCAACCTACAGGTATTATTGGTGGATCTAACCATATGTATCTAGCCTATAGAGAAAGGGCGTTTGAAGGTGCACTTATCGGTATAATTGACCCTTGTTTTGGTGAAACTAATAGTGTTGATATTGGTGTAGGCTCTGGAGTAAAAAATTATTTAATCGCCATATCCTCACCACTTCAAGGCAGTAATAATAACTACACGCCCGTAGAAGAATGCGGGACTGGCTCAGTTGTATTGAGGAGAGATGTCACT
>WTCM01000171.1 GCA_013138595.1 Methyloprofundus sp.
TATCAATACGGTTTAGGTAAGGAGACATATAATCAGCACCATTCAATGCTGCTAAAAATCCTTGTTGCACTGTGTAAATAGCGGTTGCTAATACACGGATATTAGTATCGCGTAATCTTTTCATTGCGGCTAAACCTACTGGAGTTGTAGGGATTTTAACCGTAATGTTTTTGAAAGGCATTGCTGATAATTGTTTTGCTTCTTCAACAATACCATCAACTGTTGTACTTAATGCTTGTACAAAAAGTTGTGTGTCTTCCCCTAAAACTTCTACGATAGCAGGTAAAACATGATTAACACCCGTGCCAGCGCCCGCCATAATTGATGGGTTAGTTGTGACCCCATGTACAGGTAGGTATTCATTAATTTCAGCGATTTTTTCTATGTCAGCAGTATCAAGTAATAATTGAAACATATTGCTTATATCCTATTTTAGTTTGAATGAATTAAATTAATTTCTTATTGCGCCTGTATGGCCGTCATCACAACAGTATTGACAATATCTGTGACAGTACAACCACGACTTAAATCGTTAACAGGCTTATTTAAGCCTTGCAAAATGGGGCCTATGGCGATAGCACCAGAGGATCTTTGTACCGCCTTATAAGTGTTATTCCCTGTATTTAAATCAGGAAAAATAAACACATTAGCATGACCTGCCACTTCACTATTGGGTAATTTTGTCTTTGCAACACCCGCATCAACTGCCGCATCGTATTGCATGGGGCCTTCTATTTTTAAATCAGGACGTGCTTTTCTAGCGATAGCAACGGCACGACGCACCTTATCAACAGCTTCCCCTTTTCCTGACTCTCCTGTTGAATAAGACAACATTGCAACGCGCGGGGGTATATTATACATCATTGCAGTGGAAGCTGCACTGACGGCAATATCCGCTAACTCTTGTGCGTTAGGGTTTGGATTAACAGCACAATCGCCATAAACTAAGACCCTATCCTCCAAACACATAAAAAATACGCTGGAAACGATTGAAGTCCCAGGTTTAGTCTTAATAATCTGAAAAGCGGGACGTATGGTATGTTGCGTGGTATGTACCGAACCAGAGACCATGCCATCTGCATAATTTAGCTGCACCATCATGGTACCAAAATAGCTCACGTCAGACATATTATCATAGGCCATGTCATACGTGACCCCTTTCTCTTTTCTTATCTGAAAAAAAGCCTCTGCAAACGACTCACGCAATGCCGATGTTAAAGGGTCAATAATATTAATACCGTCCAGCTGCAAACCTAGGCTTTGAATTTTTGCCTGTATTCCGGCAACATCCCCTAATAAAGTCAGGGTGACAACTTTTCTTAATAATAAAATTTGTGCAGCACGTAAAATTCGCTCTTCACTGCCTTCAGGCAACACAATATGTTGAATAGTTTGTTTGGCACGTTGGATCTGCTCATATTCAAACATCAACGGCGTGACACGCTCCGAATGTGTTGCACTGACCCGCTGCTTAAACTCAGTAAAATCTAAGTGCTCCTCAACTAAGCCTAATGCTGTGGCAATTTTACGTTCATCCTGAGAATAAAAACGTGATTCAACGGCTTTAATTTTCATTGCTGTACTAAAGGTATCCTGAGCAACCGAGAGCACTGCAAAAGGCTTATCGGCTAAGCCTGCTAATAAGGATTGTAATTGCTCACCTGTGCCATGCTTTCCCGTGAGTAATAAACCAGCAATCTGTGGATAATTGCTGGAGCTGTACGCCATAAAACAGGCAAGAATAATATCTGCACGATCCGCTGGCACAATCACTAAATCGCCTTCTTGCAACTGCTCCAAAAAATTAGGCACTTGCATTGCCGCCACTTTGTACTGGTTAATTAAGCGATTTAAACTGGCTTTTTTGCCAATTAATACTTTTGCATCGAGTTGCCTAACAATATTACCTAGGCTAGGCTTATATAGACTAGGCTCGGTAGGCACGACATAAACAGGAAACCGCGATTCAAGTGAATGACTATAGCGTTTACGTAACACCTCTAACTGCTCTACAGCCACACCATTAACAACAGTGGCTAATAAATCACAATCAAACTTTTGCAACGCATGTTTAAGTCGATTGACCGCTTCATAAATTTGACAGTAACTACGCCCATAGCCCTGTATCACTGGCATAATCAAACAGCCTAAATTATTTGCAAGCTCGGCATTAAAGTCAAATTCAAAAATAGAATCATCACCGATATAATCTGGACCGACACATAATACATGGTCACACTGACTTCTAAGCGCGCGGTATTTATTTAAAATTCGCTTATGTAACTCATTGTAACGATTACTTTCAATCAGCGTTTCCGCTTCCTCAAATGAACAGCCGACCATCGAATCATAGGAAAACTCAATATTATATTTATTCCTAACAAACTGAATTAAGTCATCTTTTTTTTCACTTTCACGGATAATCGGTCGAAAAAAACCAATTTTACCCGAATACCCCGAAAGCATATCCATCATTGCTAGCATAATGATAGACTTACCACTTCCCTGCTCTGCCCCAGTGACATAAATATTTTGTTGTTCCATTTTTCACTTATTTACTGATAAAAAGCGTCTATCGTACAAAAAATTTAGTATACTTTCAAAATATTCATCAAATTCTTGGCTACCCACTCAAGACGGGACAGCAAACGAATCAGTCGTAGGTGTGGATTTATCCGCACTGCATGATAGTTTGTGCAACACAGAAAAGTGCAGATAAATCTGCACCTACATGACTATAGTGTCCCGCCTTAAATGGGTAGCCTAATTTGTTATTACTCACTATATTACCCCTTTTATATGACAGCAATACGACACCATTTTGAGTTAGCTGAAAACCTAAGTGTGACTAAATTTCTAAAAAAATTAGGCAAACACCTAGATTTTGAAATTGCTAGTCAGCAATATAGTATTAAAACGTTTTATGATAGCTTTGATTGGCGGCTTTATAACGCTGATATGATGTGTGAATTTAGGCAGTCAAAAGCGAGTCGTGAGCTTGCCTTAATTGATAAAAACACAGGCAAGCAACTCGCCGTTGAACCCTTACAAGGTGATATGCCACGCTTTAGTGGTCAGTTTCCTCAAGGCTTATTTAAGCAAGGTATCGCCAGCGCATTAGAAATGCGTGCCTTACTGCCTTTATCGCAATTGCCTTACCAGCACTACCGTATCAATATATTAAATAAAGATCGTAAAACTGTCTTACGCTTGCAAATAGAAGAGCATAAATTGCTGACCACGCATATTAGCTTGCATGAGCTTAAAGGTTACGCTAAAGCGGCTGAAAAAGTCAGCACACTACTACAAAATAAATTAAATATAAAAGCCACAAAACCTAGTAGAATTTTACACAAATCGCTCAAGCGCCAAGGTCGAAAAACTCAAGATTATAGTTCAAAATTAGCCATACAACTCAGCCCTGATATGCCTGCTGACCAAGCATGTAAACTCATTTACTGTCAATTACTCACGGCAATACAGGTCAATGAAGCCAGTACTATTGCCGATATAGACAGTGAGTTCTTACATGATTTCCGCGTTGCAATTAGACGCACTCGTGCAGGCTTAAGCCAAATCAAGAATACCCTACCCGCCCGTGATCTCGCAAAACATACCCGTTTCTTTGCATGGCTAGGGCAGATCACAGGCACCACACGTGATTTAGATGTTTATCTACTCAGTTACCAAGACTATCAAGCCGCACTTCCTAAGTCATTACAAGCTGATTTAGCACCCTTGTATGCTTTCTTAAAACAAAAACAAGTGCTTGCTCAACAAGCTTTAGTCGCAAAACTTGAACAGCCTGAATATCGCAAACAACTCAAGGCTTGGGAACATTTCCTGCAACAAGATTGCCCGAAAAAAGCCACGGCAAGTCATGCAAAATTAAGCATTAAAACACTCGCTGACCAACGTATATGGAAAGTGTATACACGCCTATTACATGAAGCGAATGCCATTCAAGCAAGCTCACCCGCCGAAGCCTTACATGACTTAAGAAAAACCTGTAAAAAACTCCGCTATTTAATGGAGTTCTTTCAAAGCCTATACCCCGCTCAAGAATTTAAAGCAGGGCTAAAAGCTTTAAAAGGTTTTCAAGCAGTATTAGGTGATTTTCAAGACTATGAAATACAAGAAATTAGCCTTAAGCAGTTTAGTGAAGAAATGCGCGCCAGCGATACACACACCAATACCTTCTTAGCGATGGGGGTTTTAGTACAACATTTAGATGCTTTACGCTGCGCAGCTCGGAATGATTTTGCCGCACAATTTAAAAACTTTAAAGAGCCGCATAAGCGAAAAATATTCCAACACTTATTTGCCCCTAAAGCTGTGGAGAAAAACGCATGAAAATTATAGCTAGCTATAATATCAAAGGCGGCGTTGGCAAGACCTCCACAGCAGTCAACCTTGCTTATATTGCAGCACAAAACAATATGAGAACGCTAGTCTGGGATTTAGATCCACAAGGTGCAAGCAGCTATTATTTTAGAATTAAACCTAAAGTCAAAGGTGGCAGTAAAAAGCTAATTGCAGGCGCACATGAATTAGATGATTTAATCAAGGCAACTGATTTTGAAAATTTAGATTTATTACCTGCGGATTTTTCATTTAGAAATTTAGATTTAGTCCTAGATGCACGTAAAAATCCCACTCAACGCTTAAAGAAACTGCTCGCGCCCCTATCTAAAGAATATGATGTCATTATTTTAGACTGTCCACCTAATATTTCTTTATTATCGGAAGCAATTTTTGCCGCATCTGATATTTTATTATCGCCGATTATTCCGACCACCTTATCTTTACGCACCTTAGAGCAACTCAAAAAATATCTAAAAGATAATCAATTAAAACACCTGCAATTAATCCCGTTTTTCTCTATGGCGGATAAGCGCAAAAAAATGCATCAAGAAATTATGCAAAATTTATCTAAAGAGCACCCTGAAATTTTAAAAAGTGTGATTCCCTATGCCAGTGATATAGAACGTATGGGCTGGGAACGTAAACCTTTAGGTGCGTATAGCCACAAAGGGCGATCTATAGAGGCTTATCAAAGCTTATGGCAAGAGATTTTTCAGCCTAGCAACAATTAACGGCATGAGGAAGGAAGGGAGTACTGGTGCATAAATATCCAAACCTTTTTGATCTTAAAGTTCGGCAGTGCATGCTATATATTGCCTTAAGCTTTTGTATGCTTCCCTCCGTTCAAGCAGTGGAAGTCATAATGAATGCTAGCGACAGCAAAGAACTGATCAAGGAAAATATGGATTTACGCTCAATTTTCAGTATGCGCACCCGCTATTGGGCGAATAATGAAAAAATTCGGGTTTTTGTTCTACCTGATAATCATATTTTACATAAAAATTTTGTTAAACAAAAACTACATATGTTCCCTCACCAATTGCGCAGAACCTGGGATAGAATGACCTACACAGGAACAGGGCAGCCCCCGATAACAGTTGATTCTGTTGCAGAAATGTTAGAAAAAATCAAACACACAAAATATTCTATTGGGTATATAGATAGGAGGATTGAAGATGAAAAAATTTATTTTTTTGATACTCAATAGTCTAGCCTATACTATGTATGCCCTTTCTTTTTCGCTGAATGCTCAGCAGATCACTGAAGATACTCAAGCAGACATAGCATTGCAGCAAGAGACTTTTAATTGGTCTACACTTAAAAAAACGTGGGAGGATGATATTCAATTCCATGGTTTTTTTAGTCAAGGCCTGTTTCATTCAACAGGCAATAATGTTTATGGAAAAAGTAAGGACAGTGTTTCCGCTGACTTAACTGAAATTGGATTAAATATGTCCTACCAAGCACTCAATAACTTAAGTTTTGCCGCTCAAGGTTTGTATCGCAGGGCGGGTGCAAGCACTGGTGACGCAGGAGAAGTGACACTAGATTTTGCCTTTGCTGATATAACATTCTTAAGTTTCTCTCAAGGACGCTTAGGTGTCCGTGGTGGGCGCATCAAAAACCCATGGGGGTTTTATAATGAAACACGTGATGTCGCCTCTACTCATCCGACTATTTTTCTTCCATTAATTTATTTCGAACGTTCAAGAGCCTTATTAATCGCCATCGATGGCGGGCAACTATATGCGGATTATAGTAGCCCAATAGGTGATTTTTTATTCACATTCAATTATGGCTATTCTCATGATAATAAGGAGCTATTACTAGCAATAACCTCTGACCCTGACGTGTCAGGAAAGTTAGATTCTGACCCAGGATTTATGACCCAATTACATTACGAAATAATGGGCGGACAATATGCTTTTGCCATCAGTTATGCTGATTTAAATTCGAGCTATACATCAAGTAAGAGCTTTGACCCTTATACTGGGCTAGAAAGCAATATTGACTCTTTAATGCTTTCTGCACAATATAATGGTGAAAAGTTTAGTCTCGTGGGAGAGTATAATATTCAATGGAATTCTTTTTCATTTCCACAAGCCGGGGCTGACTTTTCCCCCGTAAGTGAATATTGGTATATACAAGCAAGTTACCGCTTTTTGGATAATTTACAAATGACAATTCGTTATGACTCGTCAAGCCAAGACAAAAGCGACAGGTCTGGAAAAAACTTCCATGCAGCAACGGGATTACCTGCTCATCTTATGTACACCCAAGATGCTGTCATAGGATTACGCTGGGACATTACACCCTCTTGGATGTTACGTGCGGAATATCAACGCGTACATGGTGCTTCTACGGTTAGCTTATTAGATAATCCAGACTTGTCTAAACTCGTGAAAGATTGGAATATTTATGCCTTACAAGTTTCTTTCAGGTTTTAACGATGCGTAAATCCAATCTTTTTTTAAGTTTAAAGTGGAAATTTTCTCTAAGTTTTGGCGTTATATTAATTGTACTGTTTGCCCTTTATTCCTATTTTGCATACGAAGAAGCTCGGAAGAACTATGAGCGCAGTCGTACCGTTGCTCAGAAAAACCAGATACATATCGCACAAGCTTTAACGAAAGACTCTTTCTCTGTACTAGCGCATTTTGCTGAGTCAGTTGTACCACTACACAAAACACCTACAGCCCTCCCCCCAGCAGCAACGCTTGCACAACAAGCGGAGCATAAAAAACAGACAACTGAACAGCACCTTTTATCGATTGTCCAATTATTTGACAAACACTGGATAGATTGGCAAATAATCTGGCAACTGGAAAGTGTTGTTCTTTATAATCAACAAGGTAGCATTATCAGTCGCTGGGGAAGAGATGCTCTCGAAAATCCCGAATTAGTTTTACGTGTTTTATCACTAGAGAGCCCTGAAACTCAAGTTAAGTGCCAAAAAGAGTGTTTTCAAAAACTTGTTACGCCTATTTTCTCTGGTGGCGCAATAAGTATCTCATTATCTTTAGTCGATACTGTGCTGGCTTATCAACATACAACTCATAGTGATATAGGTGTTATTAATGATGTGCAAGAATCGACTTTCTCTGCTGTCACTAACCCAATAAAAAATAAGATACTATTGAGAAATGTTCTCTCCACCCATAAGTTTGAAGCATTTTTTAATCAAACATTACGTTTTCAGCAAGCTAATGAACATTATGAAATACGCGCCTTCCCTGTTACGCATGATCAACAGGCTCCTTACTACGTTATTATTAATAATATCACCGAGGAATACAATCGCTTACAGAAGAAGTATTCATCATTAGCGATAACGGGCCTAATCGGGCTGTTATCGACGATATTAATCTTAATCATCACCCTCCATTTTATGGTTGCTAGAGTCGTACAGTTATCCAAAGCTTTACCACTGATAGCTCAGCACGAGTATCAATCATTTCGCGATTTTAACAAACCACGTAAGCTAATCTTTGTTGATGAGGTAGAGCAGTTAGCACGGACTGTTAGCCAGGTTGTCGGTCAACTGGAGAGACTACAAAGTGAAGCGGTAGCAAACACTAAAGAATTGCAAAAAGAAAGAGATTTTAGTACACAGTTGATTGATACAGCGCCTATTATTATTATTACCCAGGATACACAGGGAGCTGTCCTATCAATTAACCAACAGGGCTTAGAAGAAATTCATTTATCTGCTGCTGATATTATCGGCAAACAGTTTTCTGCATTACTCCCTAAAAATGAAAAAGAACACATTAAAAAACTGAAAATATTAAGGGCTCAAAGTGAACATAAAGAGTTCAGTTATAGTGGGCGATTAGCGGTCAGGCCTGAGCAGTTCATTCATATCGACTGGACACATACGACCTTTCATAAAACAAATTCAGATCAGGAAGCAGTTGTCTTGAGTTTGGGTGTCGATGTCACAGAAAAACACTTGGCTGATGCAAATTTGCTACAGATGGCGACTCATGACCAGCTAACAGGGCTAAACAATCGCCGCCACTTCCAGAAAGAATTAGATAAGATGCTTGCCACTGCAAGGCGTTACGATGAACATCTCGCTTTATTTTATCTTGATTTAGATCAGTTTAAAGTCATCAATGACACTTACGGTCACAAGGCGGGGGATGAACTGCTACAGGCAATCACTAATATTTTAAAAATTGAAACGCGCGAAACTGACCTGCTAAGCCGCATTGGAGGTGATGAATTTGCATTAGTCATACCAGCAGCTACGCAACAGGGAGTTAAGCTATTAGCTGATAAGCTACTGCAGGCTTTGAAGAGCTTTGACTATAAAGTAAACGAACAATCATACCCCGTCAGCTTTAGTATTGGTATCGCCATTTTTCCCGAACATGGAAAAGCTCAGCAGGAGCTATTGGCAAATGCAGATATGGCAATGTACCATGCTAAAAAAACCGGGCGTTCACGCTATCATGTCTATTCACCAGATGTTGAGTATCAGGCAATACTCACTGAGCAACTACGCTGGAAGCATATTATTCAGCAAGCGATTGAAAAGTCGATGTTTATTTTATTTTATCAGCCGATTCTGGATATTAAAAATAAGAAAATCAGCCACTATGAATGTCTATTACGACTGGAACAATCAGATGGAACGATCTTAATGCCAGGAGATTTCATCCACCATGCTGAAGACACTGGCATTATTGACCAGCTTGATCGAGTTGTATTAAAACTGGCCATTTCTCAACATTTAGCTTTCCAGAAGATAGGCCGTGATATTCGCCTAGCCATTAATTTATCAGGATATTCGATGAGTAATACGGAAATCCTCCCCTATATTGAAGAATTATTACAGCTACCTGGGGTAAAACCAGAGTTACTTATTTTTGAAATTACCGAGACATCCGCTGTCTCTAATTTTTTATCAGCTAAAGAAATCATTTCAAAGATAAATACATTTGGCTGTCATTTTGCTTTAGATGATTTTGGTGTTGGCTTTTCCTCATTCTATTACCTAAGATCTCTGCCCGTAGACTATGTAAAAATTGATGGAGCCTTTGTTAAACAAATGGATATTAATGAAGATGACAAAATATTTGTTAAAGTACTGACCGAGATTTCACAGGCTTTTGGTAAAAAAATTATCGCTGAATTCGTTGAAAATAGTGAAATTTTGAACTTATTAGACGAATTAGGCGTTGATTATGCACAGGGATATTATGTCAGTAAACCATTACGAGATCCGCTTGATTTAAGTCATGTTAGAGGACTAGAATAGCCTTTTCACTATGCTTTAGGAACATACTGGGGTTAAATACTGAAAAAATGTAAAAATCAGTCACCAATAGGATCAATCTCTAATACTGTTCACTTAAATAAAAACAGATAATAATCAACTAGTTAATAAAATAAAATAGTGAATGATAATTAATATATTGTAATCTGGAATAAATAATCAGCCACTTATAATATGTATCCAACACCACTATTCCAATAGCTCAATTGCAATACCCTGAATTCAACTCATAAGTGCCTTTCAGGAAAATTCTCGCATCCCTCTCCAAAGAATGTGATGTCATTATTTTAGGTTGCCCGCCCAATTGATGCACAAGCCTTTGGGGAAGGTTCAGAGCAACATACCTTGCAGCCGATTTTAGAAACCATCGAAGAACGCTACAAACGGCTCAAAATTAATGATGATATTTATGCCACCGACGTTTATGTCACCGCAGATACAGGGTTTGCATGTGAAGATAATATGGAATACTTACACACGAACAATATCAATGGCTATGTCCCCGACAACCAGTTTCGCTCGCGTGATCCCAAATTTGATAAACAGAAAGAGAAACACAAACGTCCCTCCCGATCCAAGAATGGATCGAAGTCACAGTTTCCAGCGAGCAAGTTTAACTACGACCCAATCGAACAAAGCTGTGAATGCCCAGCGGGTAAGCAACTCAC
>WTCM01000080.1 GCA_013138595.1 Methyloprofundus sp.
GGGAAATTATTAAAGAGTTACAGCCTACTTTAGATAGTTTAGATTTGCCTGCGGGTTATCACTGGGAATTGGGGGGCGAGTTAGAAGACTCGGCGGAAGCGCAGGGCTATTTATTTGAATATATGCCAATTTGTTTTATCTTAATTGCGGTTTTATTAGTCTGGCAATTTAACTCATTCCGTCGCGCCAGCATTATTTTAATTACCATTCCCTTAACGTTTATCGGCGCGGTACTGGGTTTATTAGTGATGAATGCCCCGTTTGGTTTTATGGTAATCTTGGGCTTGTTAAGTTTGGCGGGGATTATTATTAATAACGGCATTGTTTTATTAGACCGTATTGAATCGGAAGCTAAAGAGGGAAAAACACTGTACCGAGCGATTATCAGTGCCGCGATAGCGCGTTTTCGCCCGATTTTAATGACCACTTTAACCACGATGCTAGGTTTATTGCCTTTAATCTTATCTAAAGACCCTTTGTTTTATGGCATGGCCTGTGTGATTGCCTTTGGTTTACTGGTCGGAACCGTCTTAACTTTAGTGATTGTACCCGTGTTGTATTCCTTGTTTATGCGGGTGGAGATTCCTAATAGGTAGGATGGGTAGAACGTCTTTTTGTAACTCGTGAGAGCTCGAAGTGAAACCCATCACTTTACGCATTGTGATGGGTTTCACTACGTCACAGTAATTAAGCTAAGGGAACAAATAGGATGTGTTGAGGCACGAAACGCATCTTTTAGGCAGGAGTCCAAAACTTGTTTTGGACTCCTGACTTAAGATGTTTCCACAGTCTTTCTCGCTTGATAAGAGCGCAACAAAATATACGCGCCTACCGCAGCGCAAATATGCTTAAGAGAGTGCCCGCTGATAATATTTAATAGCGCATAAGTTTGAGTATCCAGCAGCTCAAATACTTTTGCTATTAAATAGGTCGCTAACAGCCACCAATAAGCTGAAACTTGTTGATACTTAGCTTTGAAGCTGAGTAAGATAATAGGGATAGCAAACAAAGGAAAAAACTGGATAATCGCATAAAAACGTAAATCGCCAGCACCATGAGATTCGGTATAATCCCAGTAAAAGACCGAACTAATGCCCAGTACTAGAAAAGGAATCAGTAAGCTTTTACCTATTTCAACAGACATAAACTCACTGATAATCACAGAGCATAAGCCCATAAAAGCAATCGTCATCGGTAAACGATCCCAAAGCAGGGTTTGATTATTAGGTGATAAATGATAGTAACTAGAGCCAATTCCCACCAAAGCTGCACCTAAGAAAAAGGCAATATAGGCAGGTTTATTTGCCTCTATAATATGCAGTGATTTTGTAAACAACAAGTGGTACAAGCCCAGCCCACCTATATAAAGAAAAGGTAAATTAGAAACCACATTTAACATATTGGGAATCGCAAGCACTGCTTTTGTATCTGCAAAATGATGATAAGCCAAATCTTGGGGAATTGGATTCATATTTAATAAAACCAATACAGTGATTGCTCCCAGTACAGCGATTAATCGCAGGGCGTTTTTTTCAGTTAAATATTTCATCATTGATACTTGTAAATTGCTTATAAACCGTCATTATATAACTCCCTTAAGAACGTGCGCGTTCCTTATTATTGTGGCACAACAGGAAAAAACGATGAGAATATCCAGATTATATGTTGCCATGCCCTTGGTATTGCATGAAACCATTGAGTTAGATGACGATAGTGCACATTATTTACGTGCTGTATTACGTCTTAAGAAAGCACAATTAGTGACGTTATTTAATGGTGAAGGCGGTGAGTTTCTGGGTAATACCATTGAAGTGTCACGCAAGCGAGTATTGATCGAATTACAATCGTTTTCTGAACACAGTGTGGAGTCTAAGCTGCAAGTAGTCTTAGGTTTAGGCATTTCGCGTGGTGATAGAATGGATTTTTCCATCCAAAAGTCAGTTGAATTAGGTGTCACAGAAATTGCGCCCTTATTAACAAAGCGCTGTGTGGTGCAGTTAAAAGGAGATAAAAGCGATAAAAAGGTGAGTCATTGGCAAAGAATTTCCCAAAATGCAGCCGAACAAAGCGGGCGTACGCTCAGACCTGCGGTTGATGCGGTTGACTCGATAGAAAACTGGGTCACACAGCAAACAGGGCTTAAGATTTTTTTAGACCCTTTTGCCACGCAAACATTAGCTCAGTATCAGCCAGAAAATAATAAAGTCACGTTATTAGCAGGCCCAGAAGGCGGCTTTACTGAGGAAGAACGAGAACTGGCAAAACAAGCAGGCTTTATTCCTGTGCAATTAGGCCCACGTATTTTGCGTACCGAAACAGCCGCGCTTGCCGCGCTAACAGCCGTACAGTTTTTATGGGGTGATTTAGGAATATGTCATGCAGAATAAGCTAATTTTAAGCTTAATCCCTTTATTGATGCTGTTACTCTTTTCTATCGCCGCCTGTGTTTTAGGCTACTGGCTTTTTTTAGGCATTGATGGCGAGGCGTATTTAAGCCGTATTATCAGCCGCATGACTCAAGTGTTT
Organism: Methyloprofundus sp.; assembly: GCA_013138595.1. Classification (GTDB taxonomy): domain Bacteria; phylum Pseudomonadota; class Gammaproteobacteria; order Methylococcales; family Methylomonadaceae; genus Methyloprofundus. Next base: position 2,527 of record WTCM01000080.1, read on the forward strand.
TTAATCTTAAGTATTTATCCTGTGATGCGTTACTTAAAGCTTTCCGCAAGTGACTTGGGTTTTGTGGCTTTCAGAGCGTTTATTCAGCAAATGTTACGTGGCATTATATTAGGCATAGTGACCTTATTACCCGTACTATTACTCAGTTATGCACTAGATATTATTGTGCTTGATGAAACGAGGGTTTGGACAGTGGATAAAATTGCGATTAGTTTAGTCGTAGCTTTTATCCTAGCCTTATTGATTTCATTTTTAGAAGAACCGATGTTTCGCGGGATATTAATTAGTGCTTATAGTAAACGGCTAGGGATTACTGCAACGATTTTTCTCAGCTCTTTTTATTATGCTATTTTACATTTTATTAAAAGCAAAAAACATGATATTTCAGTCGATCAAGTCGCATTATCCGATAGCTTTAAGCTTTTAGCCGAAGCGTTTCAGAACCTATTAAACCCTGAAAATTTCAGCGCTTTTTGGGCCTTATTAATGGTGGGTATTTTTTTAGCGGTGATGCGTACGCACTTAAAACTCAGCCTCGCTTGGTGCATAGGCTGTCATACCGCTTGGGTGTGGCAAATTAAAATGGCGCATAAAATAACCGATGTGAATAAAGAGTCTGATTTATTATATTTAATCAGCCCTTATGATGGAGTAATCGGGCCGATGGTTGCGGTATGGTTGATGTTGGTGATTATGGGGTATTTAGGCTATAAGCATAAGTTCTCGGCTTTACAGCGTGTCTCGTAAAGCTTGAGTTATTATTTAAACAGGAAAATTGATTATGAAGCTTGATATATCGATCAGCAATTTCGGAAAAATAAAAAAGGCAGAGATTAATATTCGGCCTTTTACTGTGATTGCAGGAAAAAACTCATCAGGCAAGAGTTTCGTGACTAAGTCTTTATATAGCTTTTTTAGTACGATTAATAAGGATTATATTTCCATTCAAGCATACGAAAAAATTGATGAGTTAAGTGATATAACTTATGTTCTTATAGGTTCACCAGCGGGTTGGAGTCAGCGAGAAGAAACATTACTCGACGAACTTTTATTAAGTATTGAAAATCTAAGTGAACTAACAATTAAGATTTTTGGTTCAAATGCTTATGTGAATCAATTACTGACAGCAGATCAACTGAAGAAACCTATTGCTGATGCTGAAAGTATTTTTCAATTGTTCCTGAATGAAATATCAGGAAAACAACAGTTTTTGGATGCTTCAGATTATTTTGAGGAGATAGAAGGGGGATTTAAAGCTTTAAAGGCTCTTTCTGCATCGCCTAAAGAGTGTTTAAGTGCTGATATTCAGAGTGAGTTGCTAAATGCTTTAAAAGAAAACTTTCAAGTGGCAAGCTTACAAGAGTTAAAAAACTATCACTTGGATGACTCTAATCCGACAACTTTTAATTTCAAGCATTTAGGACAAGTGGATATACAAGGTGAAGAGCTAGCATTTTCACTGGATGATAACAGTATTGATAGCATCCAAAAATTACATAATGTGGTGTATTTAGAATCGCCTGTTTATTGGAAAATGAAAACTGCTTTACTTAATGAGCAATTCAGAAATAGAGGGAGTAGCCTACGTCGCTATAATAAAGAGGAAAGCTTAACGGGGGTTCCTCAGCATTTTTATAATTTAGTTGAACTTCTATCCACCCAAGCAAAAACATTGCACAATATTGAATTACACCAAGGTTTAAATGACTCTATTGGGGGTGAAATTTCTATTTCAAGCACAGGTGAATTGAACTTTTTGGAAAAAGGTGCGCCTAGAGGTACTAATTTGCACAACACCGCGCTAGGCGTGACAAATTTAGGCATTATCTCTTTATTGCTGAAAAAAGGCGTGTTATCTAAAGGTAGCTTTCTCTTTATAGATGAACCAGAAGTACATTTACACCCTGCATGGCAGAAAGTGATGATTGAGACACTGTATGAGTTAAGTAAGCAAGGGGTTAATATTGTGATTGCCAGTCATAGTATTGATATGATGAAGTGCGTTGAAAATATTATGCAGCAATTACCCGAAGCAGAAATGGCAGAGCATTTTGGCATTAATCAGCTCAATATTGAAGGGGAGTCAGTCGATGAGTCGCCTTACCCTCTAAGACGTATTGCAGCCATTAAAGCAGATTTAGGAGAGTCTTTTGCTGACATGATGATGGAAAGTGGCTTTTCTTGGGATGATAAATAATGGAGCGCTGGAATAAGTTTAAGCAGAGGATGAATCATGAAATGTCGAACATTTCTCTCACTTTAAAGAGAGAGGGGTATAAATTGGATGGTGAAAAAGGGCTTAAAAATGATATAAAATTTGATGCTCTAAAATCTGTTGATTATATTGAACTTAGTAAACTTAGTGAACGACTCATACTTGTTGAGTTTAGCGATTTATATAGTCAGACAAATGAGATCAATAAGCAGATTACAGCACTAAAACAATGTAAGTTAGAAAATTCTCAAAAAAAGGCATTCTTAACAAAATTAGGCAGTACCATTCAAAAAGAATTAACGGACAAATATAAGGATACTCGCTTAATTATTGAGCAAATGCAGCATGAAAAATTTTATTCTGAATTAAATTTACATAAGACTGTATTTTATGTTGTTATCGCCCCTTTTCATAAAAGCATTGCAAAGGCAGATAAAGTGGAAATTGCAAGAAGACTTGATGATTTAGAAAGCAATATTGACCGCTGTTTGCCTGGAGCTTGGGATGTGAAGGTAAAGCTTGTTTCAATAACTCAATTTTCAAGTGCGTAGCTTGGGTGAGTTGTTGCGTTGACGCTTAACAACTCACCCAAGCTACGCAGTGTAATTCATATTATCCCATCTTAAACCTGTAGCCCTGACTTCTTTTAATCAAAGACTTTACTTTTATAGACTTCATTGACCACTCTATGAAACCAAGGGGGGCGAAAAATGGCGGCATACAAGCAAAGTAACGTGGTAGTCGGAAATGGCAAAAAGCTAGCCACACTCATTAATAAGAGGAACGAAATAGTAAAAATACGTGTTTTCATATCATGTAATATTTATTTTAATAGATAATTATTTAAAATCATTGAGGGTAGTATACAGTGACTCTCAGAAACAAAAGAAGCTTAATCCCTAAAATTATTAAACTGTAAAGGCATCTCTAAATCTGCGCGACGTAACATCTGCATCGTTTGTTGCAAGTCATCGCGTTTTTTTCCTGATACGCGTATTTTTTCACCTTCTATTGCCGCTTGTACTTTAAGCTTTTTATCTTTAATCAGCTTAACGATTTTTTTCGCTAAGGGCTTATCAAGACCTTCCTTTAAGTCTATCGGCTGTTGCGCTGTTTTTGCTGCCTCTTTAACATCGCCTGTTTCTAGGCAAGAAATATCAATGCCACGTTTGCCCATCTTAGCTAATAAAATCGGTAGCATTTGTTGCAATTGAAACGGTGAGGCGGCTTTCATTAAAATTGAATTTTCATTCAATTCAAATTCAGCATTCGAGCCTTTAAAGTCAAATCTAGCACCCACTTCTTTATTGGCTTGAGCAATCGCGTTTTGGGCTTCGTGCATATCAAGTTCTGATACGATATCAAATGAGGGCATGGGAAAATCCTGTTTATAAGTTTTGAGTAAAGTGTTGTTTAACTTTGCTGATTTCTTGTGAGCGTAGTTGTATCAGTGCATCACCAATGGCTTTGCCCGTTAAGTTTTTATTTGTAATTGCGGCGCTATCAATCGCTTTAGCCGCTTTTTGAGCCGCTAAAAGATACTCAGCTTGCGGGTATGCGACCTCTTCAAACCCTGTACGTCCTCTGGCATCGGCTTCACAAGCGAGTAAAAAATCTTTAAGCTGGTTGTCTGCTTTAAAAGCCCCTAATTTGCAGAGCTTTGCGCATAAGGTACTGGGTTTTAATTCTAAGGCGCGATGGCAATTAGTATGAAATTCCATCACTTGTAATGCTAGCTTTTGATGATTATTCGGTACGCGTAAGCGACGGCATAAGGTTTTTAATGCACTTAAACCTAAGGTTTCATGCCCATGATGACTGGGCCATTTAGCTTTGGGTGTTAAGCCCTTACCTAAGTCATGCATTAAAGCGGCAAAGCGCACGGTGGTTTTATCACTTAATAAAGCCGCTTGCTCCAAAACCATTAAGCTATGCACTCCTGTATCAATTTCAGGGTGATGTTGAGCAGGCTGAGGCACGCCGTATAAATTATCTAATTCAGGAAAGATCCGCGCTAATGCGCCACAATCGCGTAAGGCTTGAAAATAGGCCGCAGGCGTTTTTTCGCCTAATGCTTTTGCGGTCTCTGCCCAAACACGTTCAGGGACTAAATGGTCAATTTCGCCTTGTGTGACCATTTTTTGCATGAGTTGCTGAGTTTCTTCGGCAATACGAAAGCCTAAATGTCCATAACGGGCGCAAAATCGTGCAATGCGTAAGACACGTACAGGGTCTTCACAAAAAGCAGGGGAAATATGACGGAAAATTCTATTTTTTAAATCCTCTTGTCCCCCATAAGGGTCAAAAATATCGCCATTATCCATTAGTGCCATCGCATTAATGGTTAAATCGCGACGCAGAAGGTCTTCTTCCATGCTGACATCAGGTGTGGCATGTACTGCAAAGCCTTTATAACCGCGCGCTGTTTTACGTTCGATACGCGCTAAGGCATATTCATCTTTAGTTTCAGGGTGAAGAAAGACAGGAAAGTCTTTACCTACTTCGGTATAGCCGCGCGCAATCATCGCCTCCGGCGTTTCGCCAATAACGACCCAATCGCGTTCTCGAACGGGTAAATTTAAGAGTGTGTCGCGGACTGCTCCGCCGACTAAATAGGCTTTCATGATATAAATTTTATAATGAATCGTACTGAGTATGATAAAGGATTAAGCGGGTATTGGGAATCACCATTTTAGCGATTAACTTAAACTTTAAACGGTGTATAGTAAACGCTGCCATTTTCAACCTTATTAATATAAAAAATAACTATGTTAGAGATCTTCCTTATTTGTCTTGCCTTTGGCTGTTTTTCAGGTATTTTAGCGGGGCTTTTTGGCGTAGGAGGTGGGCTTGTGATTGTGCCTTTTATGCTGGTCTTACTCGAAGCACAAGCGGTCACCAGTGATCTGGCCATGTTGATTGCAGTGGCAACGTCTTTAGCAACGATTATTATGACATCAATTGCGGCGACGTTAACACATCACTATTTAGGCTCGGTGATTTGGCCCACAGTACGTAATCTTAGTATGGGGATTGTTATGGGTGTCATGGTCGGCGCATGGTTAGCGGACTCTATTAGTGCAGAAAGTTTACGCCTTGTGTTTGCCTTATATATGTTGTTAGTGGCGATACAGATGGGGATTAAAAGTACCCGCCCTCGTGATCCTTTTGCAGCCGCTTCTTTTGCAGTCCCGTTTAAAACGATAGAGCATTCTACTTTAAAAGTATCAGGCGTGGGTATTGGTGTACTTTCTTCATTATTAGGGATAGGCGGTGGTACTTTAATTGTGCCCTTTTTATCTAAGTTTCATATTCCTATGCGCTATACGGTGGCTATTTCTAGTGCTTGTGGCTTGCCATTAGCAGTGATTGGAACGCTAAGTTATGCGGTATTAGGCTGGGGGAAAACGGGCTTACCTGAAGGTTGTATAGGTTATGTGTATTTGCCTGCTTTTTTAGGGATTGTATTAAGCAGTATGGTGATGGCGCCTATAGGGGCTAAGTTAGCGCATAAATTACCGACAGTGATTTTAAGGCGTTATTTTTCAATGTTATTATTTTTAATTGCAGCCAAGTTGTTGTGGGCTGTTTTTGTATAAAAGAGTTTTATCTCTGAACGCTAGGCACAAAAAAACCAGCATAAAGCTGGTTTTTTCTCTTCAAAACAAATAAGACCTAGCTTAGAATGTTAACTGTGTACGCAATGTGAAGCCATGAATACCGTGATTAACATCTCTTCCATCGGTGTAAAGTACTGCTGAATCATCCACATCAAAGGCATAACGGTAGTCTGCCATGACACGGATGTTATTGTTAAGATACCAGTTTAAAGCTAAAGTGAAGGCTGTTTCTTCACCACCGACAATATCACCTGAGTTTAAATCAACACCATCCACTCGAGTAGCAAGCTCCCAAGCCCCCCATTGACCTTTATCCCAACTAAATGGACTGGCTGCTTTAAGGCGTTTGAACTTACCTTGAGAGCCTCTATAAGTACGTGATTCACCTGTTAATGTCCAAGCCATTTGTACATAGTAACCGCCAAAATCTAAGCCACGTAGCCCATCTTCACGTGCGGTCCATGAATGTGCGTACTCCCCCTGAATCGAGAAAGGACCAACCATATAAGCGGCATCTAAACCCGCCATCGTTGTACCGCTCACATTAGCCATTGCCGCTTTAGTGAAGTAAACGCTAGATTGGTGAGTAGATTCGTACTTAAAGGTCAAATCTCTATTGGCATCACTCATGCCTCGATAACCCGCATAACCCCCTAAATGTAGCACATGTGTTTTACTCATAATCGGTGCAAAAGTCACGCGTGATGAAACTCCCCAGCCTTCGTTCTTGATATTACTGATATATTCACCATAAGCACCAAATTGTGCTGACCAATTTTGACCACCAGAATTAAAATTGATACCGACAGCACGGTCAAATAAAGGCACTGTCATTGCTGACAGCAAGGAGCGCTCAGTAAACATCATATCATTAGAGCTTTCTAATATTTCCATGCTCATTGCTTGTTTTTGCTGACCGACGGTAATATTAAACCAATCGAAACCACGGTAACTGACAAATAAATCTTTGACCTCTATTTTATTACCTGCAAAATCAAACTGAGCTGCGTATTGAAAATCATCCCAAACGACCCCTTTTACATGTAAACGCGCTCTACGAACTTCTACACCTTCATTAGGATTTGGGTCAAAGTCATTACCGTTAGCACTGAAGTTTGCATCTAAATGCATACGACCACCGATTTTCATTTTAAAAGCTTCATCAGCCGTTTCTACACGAAAACCTTTAGAATCAAGCTTAACCACCACGTCGTCTCCACTAGGCTCAGGGGCTGCGACTATAATAGGCTGCTGTACTTGTTGCGCTTGCTGTGTTTCTAAATTAGAAAATTGCGTTTGGTTAATTGCGCCATTTTGTAGTAAAACATCTAATAAACCTTGATCCACAGTAGCAGGGGCTTCAGTCGCTTGTTGGATTAACTGTGCATGTTGTGTTGCGGTAATTGTGCCATTGCTAAGTAGTGTGTCTAGTAGAGCTTGGTCGGCGGCAAAACTTGAATTACTTCCTAGCGCGAAGAGGGAGCCGAATGCCATCGCTAGTGCTGTTTTTTTTAGTGTCATAGGAGAGGGGGGGCTGTACTAAGGTTTATTAAAAAATTTAATCAAAGTATAGTGGTTATTTATGACAATTATATGACAAATGAAAAACTAATTTTTTAGACGCAACTAGGCTGTTAGCGAAATGATAGTTACCTATATTATCATTGCCTTATAATATTGAATTGATTTTATTTCGAGTTAAAAAGAGGGTTACTTTGCTAGAAATTAATAGGGGCAGGTTTTTGCTTTAATATATCTTAATGATTGAGCTAAAGAGGGAGTGTTAGCTTTAGCGATATGACGAGCTAATAGCGAAAAAAAAGGCTCCATAAAGGAGCCTTTTTAAGTGTTTATTTTGCTTTATTGAGCAACTACATTCACTGCAGATAAGCCTTTATCTCCATTTTCTATATCAAATGTAACTGACTGGTCAGGCTCCAATGTTTTAAAACCATCTCCCTGTATCACTGAATGATGCACGAAAACATCTTCCCCACCTTCAGTTTGTTCAATAAAACCAAAGCCTTTAGTGTTGTTAAACCACTTTACTGTACCTGTTGCCATTGTAAAACTCCTAGAAAAAATAAAAAAAATGGCTATAACAGAATAGCAGTGGGTAAGTAAGACGTAAAATGCCTTGTTTAAACACTGCTTTCTGGTTTGCTTATCTTACCGTTATTTGTCATAGGATGCTATTGATACTATAAGAATGATTTCGCACATGTGGGGCGGCAGGTATTTTACTAGCTATGAGCTGTCATTTCTTTGCCACCCAATCATGACTTTAATTACTCTTCTTTTATGGTCTCTGTCTCTTCAATAGACGTTCCTGTTCCCATCGAAGCCGCCGCATTTTTAATAAACTTAGCTTTAAGCTTTTTAAAGGCCGACCAGAGAGTCGTATCCATGACCACTTGATTTCCAATGGATACGATGACACGGGTTAACTCAGGTATTTTGGTTTTTGTAGAGATCATGTAAATCGGCTGCACATACAGCACAGAATTTTTACCCATCGGTAAAATCACCATACGCCCTTTTTCAACCGTAGAACCATGTTGATCCCATAGTGTAAATTTCTTTGATATATCAGGATCTTGATCTATTAATGCCTCCACCTGTGCGGGCCCATTCACCTGTATATCTTTAGCAAATTTATAAATCGTGATATGTGGATCATAGCTATCGGGTGCACAGGATTTATAATCTAAGGTGCCTGCAAGACCTAGCATACTTAAATTATCCCGATTAATGGGAGTCATTGGATTAATCATGACAAACTCTTCTTGATCGTTACAATGACCAAAATCCATGGTTTGGTAATACGGCATCACATTCTTTTTATCAATCTTTGCATACTGCCAAGTCTCTGCTTGCTCATAAAAGAGTTCAGGGTGTTTCTGGTGGTATTTTGCATAGATGACCATTTGCATATTATAAAGCTCACGTGGATAGCGTAAATGTTGACGCAACTCACTAGGCATTTTTTCTAAGCCATTAAAAACACCTGGATACGCTAAACGATAAGCACTAATAATTGGATCCTTGGGGTCTGCAACATAATACTGTGTTGTTCCATCATAAGCATCCACCACGACTTTGACTGAGTTACGGATATAGTTAAACTCTTCAGTTCCCGACAAGAAATTATCCCTAGCAAATTTAGAGGCGGGGTACTTATCAGATAAGGTATAAGCATCTTGAATCCAGTATAAACGTTCTTTTGTGACCACTAAGTAAGGGTCATTATCTAGGTGTAAGAAGGGTGTAATACGATTAATTCGTTCAACAATATTACGTCTAATAAGTAACTTACTTTGCTTAGAAATATTGGTGGAAAATAAAATCTTTTCATCGCCAAAATAAAAGGAAAATAATAATTTCCTAAAAAATGACGGAAAAGGAACGCCACCTTTTCCCGTATATTCATGGCTCATTTCTTGACTAGAGCCTGATAAACTCATTACCGAGAGGTCATTAGGCACAATCGCGTAAGGATAGTTTTCTTGCCCGTAATAAATTTCAGGTGTTTCGATAGATAGCCCAACATTGGAGGACATATTTAAATCACGCAAATACCATAAAATAGGGTTTCCCGCATCTTGTGCAGCAGGCGTAACGACAGCACCATAGCCATGTGTATAGCGTAGGTGTAAATTTTCCCAGCTTTTTGCCGCGTGTGGGATTTTTTGTGTATTTAGTTCCCGTGCGGATAAGTTAACTTGTTGTAAATGCTCATTTAAAAAATAACGATCTTCATCAACACTATGAAAACTATAATAAGGACGGATACCTTGTAGTTGCTTATAGCCGTCGATTAAAAACTCTCTATCCCAAACAGGAATATTCTCGAAATGCCTTTTTGTTCCCCATGTTTCAATGTCGGTACTGGCATCTAGTTTGACAGGGTATTCCAGTGTTTTGACATTATCCAGCCCATACGCACTTAAAGTAGCATCAATATTATTCTTCATAAAACGCCCCTCCGTTAAGACAGGGTTAGGGCGTACGATGAAAGAGTTAATTAAGCTGGGAATAAAGTCCACATTTTTTAAGCCCAGTGCGACTAAAAATCCAGCAATAGCGATATAAATGGGCATCGTTACGCGATGCTCTTTTGAAAAAATATAAATCACTAAGGAAACAAACAGAGTCAGTACTGAAATAATACTCAGCCAGATAAGCGGCAAGTCATAGCGTAACTCAACAAAACCAGGGCCAAAGAAGACGGGTTCATGTGAGTTCACATACAGCAGTGAAAAACGGTCTAAGACAAAACCCCAAATCACAAAAAGCACCACAAAGCCTAATAAAATAGTGAGATGAATTTTTGCTCCCATCGGGTAATCTTTATTTTGATTAGGTACAAAAATATGCTCTATCCAATATAGGGCTGTGACTAAAAAGAACAGAATAATCGAGGAATAAAGTAACTCTAGCTGAATAAGTGAGTATATGGGGTATGAAAACAGATAAAAACTAATATCCAGATTATAAACCGGGTCGGTGACTCCCGCTGAGCTACCAAAAAAATACAGTAAAGCATCTTCCCACTGATAATAGAAAGGGCTAGCAATAACGATCGCTAAAATAAGGGATAAAGGGGTGTAAATTTTTGCTGAGCCATCCATGAAAATATCAGCAAAGGCTTGAAATCGTTGGCGCTTATCAGCACTGACTAAGACTTCATCAGGCGGATTTAAGCCTAAATAGCGTGAGGCAATCCAAAAGTGAAAAAAGAAAATGGCAAAAAAGGTCAGCGTGACACCGCCTGAAAAAATAAAGCGATACAGCAGTCTTAGCCAGAAATAGCCTTCAAAATTAAGCGAGCGAAACCACCAAAGGTCGACAAAGAAATCGACAAAAACAAAATAAAATAGGATATAGGCAAAGATAGATAGCCCTACCAGCCCAAATATAATGGGCAATAATTTCCAGTTCCGCATGGAAGCCTCTTAAAATTAAAAATGTATATAGTAATATTAGACGTATTATAGCAAAGTCCTAGGAGCATGACGGGCTAGCTTATTAGGTGAAGCATATAAACTTTTTTAAAAAAAAGTTAGATTAGCAGTTAGAATGATAACTTAAAATCAATAGTACCTATCAGCAATTCAGAGAAATACGTGCCATGCAGACGACTCATAAAATGCCTCCCGCTCACTCAAGTAATGCTCTTTTATTATTTTTTAAAGTATTAGCGATTCCTTTTGTGTGTGTGATCGCGATACAGCTATTTGATTTTCCTGATTTTAAAATCAGCTTAGTGCTTATATTTGCGATCTATGTCTACGCTTTAGTTAAAAACTCAAAGCTTTGGCTAGTGATTCTACCCGCTGTATTGCCAGTTCTGGATTTAACGCCTTGGACGGGGCGAGTGCTGGTGACTGAGTTTGATTTATTGATACTTTGTAGTGTCTGTGTTGCTTTGCTATTGGGACGTTTAGATTTTAGTTTTTTAAAAAATATAGGCGCTGTTAAATGGCTACTCGCTTTATTAATACTTGCTTACACGCTGAGTACATTAATGGGTTTTTTTGCATTAGAGCAGGTCGCTAGCCCTGAATTTTATCCCTATTTATTAGAATACAATAGTTTGCGCGTTGCGAAAGGTTTTTTTACGGCCTTAGTCTTTTTACCTATGCTTGCTTATGAGAGAAAACAGGGGACACCGATAGCACGAACATTAAGCTTGGGTATTACGCTAGGGCTAGCATTCGCCATACTCTCTGTTTTATGGGAACGCTATGCCTTTCCTGGATTGCTTGATATGTCGAATACTTATCAAGTGTCTGGGATGTTTTCTGGCATGCGCTTGGCAGGAGCGGCAACAGTAGGCAGTTATTTTATTTTAGCTTTTCCTTTTTGTATCACCTTATTTTATAGCTCGAATAAAACAGGGATACAATTATTAGCGGGAGGTGTTTTTGTCGGTGGTTTATATGCGATTTACGCCACGTTTAATTTTGCTAACTATCTTGCCGTCACACTTTCCGTGGTTATTGTCATTATAGCCAGTCAATATCATCGCTTAAGTACTGATAAGCAGCCTCTTGTTTCTTACGCGATTTTTGCCTCTATTGCCTTATTAATCATTGTCAGCCTCTTTAAAGGGGGATATAGGGCAGAGCAGTGGAGTACCGCCTCCCAGTTAAAACAGCATAGTCTTTCGTCTTTTTTGTTAGGGGAAGGTAAAGGCAGTTACCCGGCAAGTTATATTTATAATCATTTATCAGGGTTGGATATGGCACGTTTTTGGGTGACAGAAGAAGATCGGTCCTTTTTACGTTTCAGCCCAGCCAAGGGCAGGGATACATTAAACCTAGTTCAGCGTTTTTCAGCAAATCAAGACGGGCAATATAAAGTTAGTATGACCCTGCGTAATCATGCCACTCAACAGCAAAAACTCTTAGTAGAGTTTTGTAATAAAAATGTATTTTCCATGCAAGGTGAGTGTCTTGTTCGAAGTTTTAGAACTTCAAAAAAAGCATTCAATACTTGGCATACAGTGAGTGCGCTTATTCCATCGGCTCGCTTTAATCGACGACTTTTAAGTTCAATTATTCCTGTGGATATTAACTTACTTAACCGAGGCTTACAGGCAAAGCTTGATATTGCCAAAGTAGAAGTATTTGCGCCTGATGGAGAGCGGTTATTAAGCAATACAGACTTTAGCAAAGGTTTAGATAACTGGACTTTTGTGAGTGGTCATGAGGATGCTTGGACCGCTAAAAGTATTTGGGTGTCTGCATTTTTTGAGGGAGGCGTTATAGGGTTAATTTTACTCTTTATTTTATTTGCTTACCTGCTACTGTCTTTGTTTAAACAGCTACGTACAGGAAATTATTTCGCCTTAGCCCTATTCGCGGCTATTTCTGGCATGACCATCGTAGGCTTATTTAGTAGCTTTTTTGATGACCCACGTATTAGCTGGTTTTTTTATATGCTGGTTTGGTTAAGCCTCTTAAAACCTGAGCCAGCCGCGGTACTTGCAAAGCAAAAAATTTCAATACGTTCAGCACAGATACTTGTACCGCTTATTATTTTATCCATTGCTGCGCTAGGCATTGCGAGTTATCTTTTTTATAAAACATACAGCTACAAATTTTCAGGAATACGCTCTACATTAGCGGTACAAGCTGAGAGGGTCTTAGCTGAGCCCATCGCCCCGCCTTATCAAGTGAGACTTGATAAGGCGGCTCTTAGCAAGTGGCAAGGGCAAGGTGCAAGTCCTATTTATAGCGCTATTGTGACCCGGTATGATCACTCAAGGCAGCCTTTAGTATTGACCAAAAATATGCGCTCAAATTATTTTTCTCGGCTGATAAAGGTGAGTACTAGTCAACAATTACTTGAAGCGATAAAACAAGCTACGCCTGGTGATGGGATCGAGTTGCAAGCAGGTATTTATGAATTTAGCAAAGATATCTTTATTAATCAAAATGTTTCTGCTACAACACTTCGCCCTATTGTTGTTTATGCAAAAAAATTAGGCGATGTACTGATTGCATTTGATACGCGTGAAGGCTTTCGTTTAGCGGCTGCTAATTGGACATTTCAAAATTTAATCATAAGAGGTTTTTGTGAAGTGAGTACAGCATGTGGGCATGCTTTTCATATCACAGGCAATGCTGATGGGACTATTTTGCGAAATAATATGCTGTATGATTTTAATACCGCCGTTAAAGCGAATGGAACGCAACAAAAGAACGGAAGTATGTTTTACCCAGATAATGTACTGATTGAAAAAAATACATTCACCAATACCTCAGCAAGAGCAACAAACTCTTCTGTTACGCCAATAGAGGTCACGGGAGGTAATAATTGGCGCATTAAAGCAAATTTTATAAGTGATTTTATAAAGATTGGGGGGAATAAAACTGCTTATGCCGCGGTCTTAAAAGGCTATGGTAAAAAAGGTATTTTTGAAGAAAATTTAATTATGTGTAATAAGAGCCTTTACCAAAAGGGCTCTGTTCAAGTAGGCTTGTCATTAGGCGGGAGCGGGGGAAGTCGTGCTAAATTTTGTTTTGATAAGCAGTGTCAATATGAACATGAGCAGGGGCTGATAAAAAATAATATTATTATGAACTGTAATGACGTGGGGATTTACATTAATAAGGCAAAGGATACTCTTATTAGCAATAATACTTTATACAATACTGCTGGAATAGATGTGCGTTTTGCTGAATCTAATGCGGTTGTGCAAAATAATTTGTTGGATAACAGAGTTCTGGCAAGAAATGATGCACAGCTGACTAAAAAAAATAACCAAATTGCTAAAAAAGAAGCTTTTCAGCAGGCTTTTAAAGCACCAGAAAAAGCTGATTTTACAGTCAAAAATATTCAGGGGATGCAGACATTGCGTACATCCTTTGGCATGCAAGATTATTGTCATCAAGCAATCGAAGCTAAGCAGCGCATTGTTGGAGCAACAATAAAAAATATTGATGAGCCTTGTCATAAACTATTAAATAATAGTTTGCCTCAGATAGTGAAAAAATTTGATGTAAGACAGTTCCAGATAACTAAGAAACTGGAATGGGAAAGGAAGTTTCAGGCAAGAGAAAGTAAATTAAAAGCGCGTGTGACTGTTTGTGCAGAAGATTGTGAATATTACCGCTTACAAGAAGCTCTAAAAGCGGTTAAAACCAATGGCACTATTTATTTAAAGCCAGGGGTTTATGCGGACTGTGGCATCATTCGCCGTTCTGTTAATATTATAGGTAAAGGTGCGCATTTAAAGGGGCGAGTTTGCGGCGGGAAAGGTGCTTTAGTGATTGGGGCACCGAATGTAACTATTGATGGCTTAGAGATTTCAAATATAACAGTGGGATCTAAGAATGGTGCTTGTATTCGAATTGAAGCGAATGCTAAAAATGTAAAAATCAAAGATGTGTATTGCCATGATAGTGAAAATGGTATTTTGGCAAAGATGAATAAAGCTAAACTTGGGATTGTAAGCTCTACTTTTGAACGCTGTGGAGCAGGAGGTCGTTCACATGGCTCATATATAGACATCAGGGAAGGAGAGGTCATTTTTAAAAATGTAAATTTTCTTTCTTCTAAAGGGCAGGGGCATAGTCTTAAAGTGAGTGCTCCGCATATTTTAATTGAGGATAGTACTTTTGCCGCTTTAAAGGGATATAACTCTAGGGGAATTGATGCCTTTGGAGGTGGTCAATTGATTATTAGAAATAGCATCCTAGAGCAAGGCCCTAATTCGGATAATACTGATATGCTTGGCTATGCACTGGAAAAAAATAGGTTGCGTGCAGGTGCACACTCAGTGTTATTAGAAAATAATTGGATCATTTTTGATAACCCAAAAGGTCTGAATGGAAATGGCAATGGGGTTTTATTTAGAGCGAATAAATTAGGTAAAATTATCCTCAAGGGGAATAAATTTGTGGGTATGAATAAAGTGAATGTAAAAGCCGATATGTTACAAGGAAACCAGCACTATAAGCTAAGATCTGAAGCTGGATTAGCGCCCTTTAATGGACAAAAAAATTCACTGCCTAAGCTGACATATATTAATGAAAGGGAGTATCAAATAGCGAAGCAACAAGACCGAGAAAGAGAACTTAATGAAATAAAACATCAACTTGCTCATAAGCTAGCACGCAAGAGACAAGCCCAAGTAGTAGCGGCACAGCGTTTAGAAAGAGAAAAGAACTTAAAGCGTAGTACGACTATCTGTCGTTATGGTTGCGAATACAAGAGTTTAGCTAAGGGCTTAAAAGCGGTAAAAACAGATGGAACTATTTATCTAAGCCCAGAAATTTATGAGGATTGTGGAATCATCAGGCGCTCTATACATATTATAGGTAAAGGGGCGCATTTAATGAATAAAGCCTGTGGCGGAAAAGGTGCATTAGTGGTCGAAGCTTCTGATGTCATAATAGAAGGTTTAGAAATTTCAAATATCAAGGTTGGCTCTCAGAACGGAGCTTGTATTCGAATTGGAAAAAATGTTAGAAATGTAAAAATAAAAGATGTTTACTGTCATGATAGCCAGAATGGCATCTTAGCAAGTATGAGAAAAGCATCACTAGTTGTTATAGACTCTACTTTTGAGCGCTGTGGAGCTGGAGGGCGTTCGCATGGGTCTTATATTGATATTGGAAATGGGAGTGCTCATTTTAAGAATGTAAAATTCCTTTCATCTAAGGGGCAAGGGCATAGCCTTAAGGTTAGTGCTAAATATATTTTAATTGAAGACAGTATCTTTGCTGCTTTAAAGGGAGATAACTCTAGGGGAATTGATGCCTTTGGAGGCGGGCAGTTAATTGTTAGAAACAGTCTTTTAGAGCAAGGGCCTAATTCAGACAATACCGATATGATTGGCTATGCACTGGAAAAAAATAGATTACGACTCAGTGAGCACTCAGTGTTACTAGAAAATAATTGGATAATTTTTGATAATCAAAGCGGCTTAAGTGGCAATGGGAAAGGAGTTTTGTTTAGAGCTAATAAATTAGGTCCCATTATTGTCAAAGGAAATAAGTTTGTCGGCATGAGTAGCGTCAATGCGGAGGTCGACGTGATGCAAGGGAATCAAAGCTATAAAACTAGAGCGGAGGCGGGGCTAGCTGCTTTTAATGGGCGAGAAAGTTCTCTGCCTAGACTGATGAGATAGTCCTTAAGCTAAGTGCGGAGTAAAGAGTTGTACAAATACCCCAGCGACAGGTTTAACGCGGGGCAGGCAGTATAGCGGTATTATTCGTAGGTGCGGCTTTAGCCGCACAGTGCAGATAAATCAGCACCTAAATAACTATAAAGAGGCTGTGATAGTGTATTACCCTAGAAACCGTGGGCAACTGATTTTTCTAGGATTATCAATACTGGAGTCCAAAAACACGTTTTGGATGAGGTTTTATTCAGTTCCGTAGGTTTGGGAGGGGAGCTTGCAATCCTCATTAAGCTTAGTTGTTGGGGGGTATGCTTCATTTATCCCAGTTTAAAATCCAGCAAACATAAGTCTTTTGCCGCATGTAAACGACCCTCTAGCAATAAATTTTTTAAATTTTCAGTGCGCTCTAAATAAAGTTCGGTATGTTCTTTAAAG
>WTCM01000057.1 GCA_013138595.1 Methyloprofundus sp.
TCCAATCTTTGGTTTGTGGTTTAGCTTTACCAAAAGCATGGCTATAAACACATATGGCATCAAAACATAAATCCATAAAGTAAGCGCCCATGTCTCTATTTTTTTCATGAAGAATAGCAGGGAAGATACTAAAAATTGTTCCTGATAGGGCGGGGTGCTCAATATGAAAATCAGTAAGGATTGTTTGTCCTTCGGTTTCAGTGAGGCTACGTGAGTAAGTTATAGCTGAATAGAGGGCTTTGTCTGAAAGGGGGGTCATAGTATTTTTTTGGTGTTTGAAAATTGTTTTTACTGAAGTGTGTATCTGATTTTGGTATATTTTACCGTACACTAAGTAACCCCTGGAAGAGTCTAGGAGACTTAATGCTATCATCCTAGATAACTACAAGAAAGAGATAACTTAGGATATATTAGCTTTTTCTCAAGTTAGGCACATTAAATGAGTTAAGAGGCTAATATTAAAAGTTTTTATGTTCTCTTTTCCTGAAACTGCAAAACCAAACTATAAATCACAGGAAACACTAATAAACTCAGTAATAAAACGGTCAACATACCGCCTAATACAGGCGCTGCAATTCGTTGGGTAACATCTGCGCCTGTGCCACTGCTTAACATAATGGGAATTAAACCAATCATAGTAGAAAATGCAGTAATGGCAACGGGTCTAACACGTAATGAGGTCGCGGCTGAGACGGCTTGTTGAATTTGATCGGCGGATAATAAACCTTGAGTTTGTTGACGTAATTTTCTAATTTCAATATCAATAAAATTTAATACCATCACGCCGGTTTCTGCGGCAGTGCCTGCTAAAGCAATAAAGCCCACGTAAACAGCGACTGACAAGTTAAAATCTAAAAAATAAACAATCCAAATCCCACCAATTAAGCCAAAGGGCACGGTTAACATTATAATAGTGGGTTCTGTAATATTTCCAAAGGTTAGGTATAAAAGGAAAAATATAATTAATAAAGTAGCGGGTATTACAATTTGTAATCTTGCTAGCGCGCGTTGCATATATTCAAATTGACCTGACCAAAGAATTGTATAACCAGCAGGAATGCTGACTTTATCCGCTAGGGCTTGTTTGGCTTTTTTTACAAAGCCACCAATATCAGAGCTATTAATATCCACATAGACCCAAGCGTTAGGTCTTGCATTTTCAGTTTTTATAGAAGGAGGTCCTCGCCTTAAATTAAGAGTGGAGACCATTTTTAAAGGGACTTGGCTACCGGTAGGTATGGCAATTAATACTCTATTTAAGCTTGCTATATTGTCGCGTAATTCACGTGGGTAACGCAGGTTAACGGGGTAGCGTTCTAAGCCTTCAACTGTTTCTGTAATATTCATTCCACCGATAGCACTTTGGATGACATCTTGTACATCACCAACCGTTAAGCCGTAACGTGCGGCAGCTTTGCGGTTAATATCAAAATCTAAATAATAACCGCCGACAGCGCGATCACCAAAAGCCGAGGTAGTTTCTGGCAAGGTTTTCATCGCTTGCTCTATCTGGCTAGTGATTTCTTGTAATACATTAAGGTCTGGTCCAGAGACCTTAATACCAACGGGTGTTTTGATGCCAGTTGATAGCATATCAATGCGCGTTTTAATCGGCATCGTCCAAGCATTTGCAACGCCGGGAAAATGTATGGCTTTATCCATTTCCTGCATTAATTCTTGAGTGCTTTTATCGGGGTTAGGCCAAAGCGATTTATCTTTTAAACGTACCGTTGTTTCTAGCATGGAAAGAGGTGCGGCATCGGTGGCCGTTTCTGCTCGTCCTACTTTGCCAAAAACAGATTTAACTTCAGGAAAGGTTTTTAAAATCTTATCAGTTTGCTGTAATAGTTCTTTGGCTTTAGTAATTGATATGCCAGGAAATGTCGTTGGCATATATAAAATATCCCCTTCATCTAAAGGCGGCATAAATTCACTACCTATTTTAGATAAAGGGTAATAAGTAGAGGCTAGAAATAGCACAGCGATGATTAAGCTAATGCCACGAAAGCGCATGGCTAAATTTAAACTGGGTGTATGTAGGCAATGTAATAGTCGGTTAGCAGGGTTTTTATGTTCAGGAATAATATGCCCACGAATAAAGTAGCCCATTAAGACGGGCACAACGGTAACCGTTAAAATTGCTGCTGCAGCCATCGCATAAGATTTAGTAAAGGCTAGAGGACTAAATAGTCGGCCTTCTTGCGCCTCCATGGTAAAAATAGGAATAAATGACACGGTAATAATTAATAAGGAAAAGAATAGCGCGGGGCCGACTTCCTTTGATGCTTGGCTAATCGCTTGCCAGCGTTCTTCCTTGCTTAATTCTCGTTGCAGCTTTTCGCGTGCATCCGCTAAATGTTTATGGGCATTTTCCACCATGACAATGGCGCCATCGACCATATCTCCAATGGCAATGGCTATGCCTCCTAAAGACATGATGTTGGCATTGAGACCTTGGTAACGCATGATAATAAAAGCGATCAAAATACCTAAAGGTAAGCTAATAACAATCACTAATGATGAGCGTAAATGCAGTAAAAATAGTCCGACTAAAATACTGACGATAATCAGTTCTTGAATAAGTGCTGTGTTAAGCGTTTTTACCGCTCGGCTAATTAAATCGCCACGGTCATAAACAGTGACGATTTCAACACCATCAGGTAAACCGAGTTTTAGCTCAGCCAATTTTTCTTTAACGGCATTTATAGTGGCTTGGGCATTTTCACCAAAGCGCATAATAATGATGCCTCCAGCAACTTCGCCTTCACCATTTAAATCCACCAAGCCACGGCGTAATTCAGGGCCAATATGCACATGAGCGACATCTTTTAAACGAATAGGCGTGCCATTGTTATTAACGGCTAAAGGAATGCTGTTTAAATCTTCCACGGATTGAATATAACCTAAACCACGTACCATATATTCAGTTTCCGCCATCTCGATTAAACGTCCACCGACATCATTATTAGAGCGGATGATGGCTTGTTTTACTTTAGATAAAGGGATGCCATAGGCTTGCAGGGCATTAGGATCAACTTCTACTTGATATTGTTTGACAAAACCACCTATTGAGGCGACTTCAGCCACACCTTTAACGGTTTGTAATGGATAACGTAAATACCAGTCTTGCAAAGAGCGTAATTGAGAGAGGTCATGTTGTCCGGTTTTATCAATTAAAGCATACTCATAAATCCAGCCGACACCGGTTGCATCAGGGCCAAGAGTGGGGGTAATGCCTAGTGGTAATTTTCCACTGACATAGTTTAATGATTCCAATACCCTTGAGCGCGCCCAGTATAAATCGGTACCATCTTCAAAAATGACATAGACAAAAGACAGGCCAAAAAAAGAGTAACCACGAACTACTTTAGAATAGGGCACAGCTAACATAGCGGTGGTTAAAGGATAGGTGACTTGATCTTCCACAACTTGTGGTGATTGCCCTGGAACTTCAGTAAAAATGATGACTTGAACATCAGATAAATCAGGAATGGCATCTAAAGGCATGCTTTTATAAGACCAATACCCGCCTAAAGCAAGTATTATCGCGATAATTAACACTAAAACACGGTTGTTAATGCTTTGTTCAATAAGTCGGCTAATCATGAATCATTTCCTGGTGGTTCATGCGTGAATGATCCATTATTTTATTAGGCGCTTTGATTTTATTTTGCTGGGCTAACATTTTAGCGGTTGCTTCACGCAATTTAGATTCAGAATCAATTAAAAACTGTGCTGAGGTAACAACTTCTTCACCGGCTTGAACGCCTTTAATAACAGCAACTTTACCACTGGATTCTAAGCCTAATGTGACTAAGCGAGGCTCAAATTTACCGGGTTCACGTACGATGAAAACCTGATTACGTGTGCCTGATCGAATAACGGCTTCAGCAGGAATGACTAAAACACCTTGCTGCGCATCCGCATAAATAGTCACTTCTGCAAACATATCAGGTTTTAGTAATAAATCTGGGTTATCAAATACCAAACGTACTTTAATGGTGCGAGTTTTCGCATCAGCATAAGGGTAGATATAAGCTAAATGCCCAGTAAAGGTTTCCCCTGGTATGCCAACAAGCTGCATTTCTACGGCATCACCTTTTTTAACCCAAGGGAGTTCGTATTCATAAATATCTGCATACACCCAAATTTTACGTAAATCAGCAATCATATAAATTTCGGTTGCTGGGGTGACAAACTGTCCCTCACGTGCGCCAATTTTCATGACCACACCTTCCATAGGGGTATGGATATGTAAGCTTTTTTTGATTTTATGCTTGTGTTTTAGTTCATGTAACTGGTGCTCTGGTACATCCAGTAGCTTTAAGCGCTCCAAGGTACTTTGCACTAATTCTTCAGCGCCGCGTCTAATATCGGCAATGGGGCTAGCTTTTAATGCTTTAAGGTTTTTTAATGCCAGAATATATTCTTGTTGAGTACTAACGAGTTTAGGCGAGTAGATACTTAATAAATCGGTATTTTTTTCTACCCATTGCCCGGTTTTATCAACAGTAAGCGCTTCAATCCAGCCTTCAGTTTTAGGGTGTAAGTGCAGCATACGTTCTTCATCATAAGCGACCCGGCCAACAGCACGGACTTTATGAGAGAGCGTTGCATAGTGTGCTTTTGCAGTGCGTACCCCCATATTTTGTACGGTAATACCATCGATTTGTACCGTGCCTATGGGGTCTTTTTGATGGCTGAAATTTTCCTCATAAACCGGAATGTAATCCATACCCATTGAATCTTGCATAGCAGTCGCTGAAGTTACTTCAGAGTTCATTGGGTTGCGGTAAAATAGTATTTTTTTACTAATGATTTTTTTAGCTAGGGTTTGATTGCTTTGCTGGTTTGCTAGCCAATAGCCGCTAGCTAAGCCAGTTAGTAGCATCGTGAATGCAATTATAAAAGTCATTAACTTATTCATAAATTTCTTCCTTGCCAACAATGGCCATTAACTGCGCTGCAGCTTGGTTGGCTAAACTCAGTGCTTGCCAATACTGAATTTCATAGTTATATAAGGTGATTTGACTGCGTACCAAATTTAAAAAGTCTACCTTATTCACTTGATAACCCGCCAGCATAGATGCAACGGTTTGCCTGGCTTGCGGAATAATACCTTGTTTAAATAAAATGCTTTGTTGTTGATGTTGCTGATAATCACTATAAGTACTAGATATAGCCGCACGAGTTTGATTCCATTGGTCTTTTAATAAATAGCGCTGCTGAATTAATTCACTATTATATTGGTCAATAGCTTTCTGTTGTTTACTTGCGGCAAAAATGGGCACGCTCATACTGACTTTAAAACTCATTAAATCAGCCCGTTCTTGTCCCGATAAAGTATCAAAACGGCCACCATAAAATAGTCCGACATTAAAATCAGGCAATAAATCTTTTTTAGCTAATTTTAATCGGGATTGTGCCGCATGAATACTTTCACGACGAGAGCTTAATAATGCACGTGTATGTTCAGCTTCAGCATATAAAATAGTTTCAGACTTAAGAATGGCTAGTGTTTCAGAGGCTTGTTCTGGTAAGTCAATTAATTGATTAGCAGGCCGAGAAAGTAAGGTATTTAATTGAGCTTGAGATTTCTTTCGACTGGCTGCAATTCTTATTTTTTTATCTAATAATTTAGATAATTCTAATTGTGCCAATAAAACATCTTGTTGTAAGCCTTCTCCGACTTCATATTTGGTTCTAGCAATATTAACGAACTGGCGTAATAAAATTTTATTTAAGTGGATGATGTTCAAAGATCGCTGTAGATAAAAAAGCATCCACCAATTTTGTTTAACATGGCTCAATAACTGCAAGCGTAGTTCATCCACATCATATTTAGCTGCTTCTGCTTGATAATTTGCTGTTTGCGCACTTAAAGCTAACTTACCAAAAAAAGGAATAGCTTGGCTAATGCCACCTTGCATTTGGGTCATGTTTTCCTGAGCAAGATCAAAGCTATCGACAGGAATATTAAGCGCATTAAAGCTAATAATAGGGTCTGGCAAACTTCCCATTTGTAATGGAATGGCTAACATGGCTTGGTATCTAGCTTGCATTTGTGCCAAGTTGGGGTTGTCTTGCACAGCAATATTTAAAGCAGTGGGCAAACTTAAAGTATTAGTTGGCTCAGCTTGTACTAAGCTGGAAGTACATAAAATAAGAATAAATGTTATTTGATTAGCTAACATTAAAAAGTCCTCAAACAAAATGGGGTGCCGGGTATAAACCGAAATAGATTGAGAGGAATGGGAACTTATAATAATTGCTTATGCAGGAAATATCCCCATTCTTATGTAACTGATGTTACGCACTGATTATTATCAATCAAGAGCTTGTCAATTTCTTGGTTCGTCACTGCCATTAAGTTAAGAAACATTCTTATTTTAAATAAGGCGTTACACCGTAGGTTGCGGGTGAGGCACGAACCCCAGCCCCAACACATGCAAGCCTATTTAATTGATTAGACTTATGTGTGTTGGGGGGCCTGCGTCACCCCAACCTACCTATAGTACATTGATTATAAAAATGATAAGGGCAGTGATTTATAAAGTGTGTAACGTCAGTTATGTAAGCGTTGTTATCGGGGGTCTTAACAGGGATGAAGCGGGGGGCTTGCTGGGTAATCTAGAGGTAAAATTAATGGCTGTAAACTTTGCTAATGAACTTATGATTAAATCGTTGGGAACAATGGCTACTGAGTGACATTGATACAGTGAACAGTTATGTGTCGTTTGACAATCTAATTCAGAATCTTGATTTGAATGTTTATCCGTAGATTGAGAGGGTACTGAATCTAACATAGCTGACAAACCTTGATTAACAGACATATCCATCCCCGTACAATGAGAAAACGCAGCAGCAACAGGCGTTATTAACAAGGTAAGTATTAAAAAAATGGCGGACAATTGTTTAATCATTTGATTTTATCAAGATAAGATTTGCTTACATTGTAACAGTGATTATGGGTATCATTAAATCCTCATTCCTTAAGGAATGAGGATTAAGTCTTATTATTTTTAGCTCGCTAAAACTGCCGATATTTACCACGAAGATCGGTGTAATAGAATCACTATACCCATTACACTTCAAGATGCTTGTTCTATGTCTCGCCATTCTCGAAGTCTCTTATC
>WTCM01000148.1 GCA_013138595.1 Methyloprofundus sp.
GAAATTAAACGTATTCAAGCCACTTATGGGCGCGATGCCTTTGCCATTGTTTCGACAGGGCAAATTTTAACTGAGGGATTTTATACTTTAGGGAAATTGGCCCGTGGCGTGATTGGGACTAATAACTATGACGGTAATACCACCTTATGTATGGCTTCTGCGGTCTCAGGCTATAAACGATCATTTGGTTCAGACGGCCCACCTGGTTGTTATGAAGACTTTGAACATACCGATTGCTTAATTGCTTGGGGGTCTAATTTACCCGAACAACACCCGATTATTTACTGGCGGATGAAAGAAGCGCAGGAAAAGCGTCATTTTCCGTTAATTGTGGTTGATCCACGCGTCACTATGTTGGCACAAAATGCGGATATGCACCTGCCGATTACCCCCGGTACGGATATTGTTTTACAAAATTCGTTGATGTATGTGATTTTAGATGAGGGACTGGAAGACCAAGATTATATTAAAGCAAATACCAATGGCTTTGATGCACTAGCAAAAGAAGTGCAGAATTACGACCCCACTAGCGCGTCAAAAATCTGTGGTATTGATGAAGATACCATTCGTCATGTGGCACGTTTATATGCCAATGCAGGTGCGGCAATGAATATTTGGACAATGGGCATCAACCAAAGCACGCATGGTTCTGATGGCGTGGTGGGGCTTAATAATCTTAGTTTATTAACAGGCAATATCGGTAAAAAAGGCGGCACGAGTTTATCTATTACAGGGCAATGTAATGCCATGGGCACACGCGAATGGTCATCGTGTTCGGGTTTGCCGGGCTATAGAGCCTTAGAAAATGCGGCCGACCGTGAAGAAATAGGTCAATATTGGAATGTCGATCCTGAGTTTTTCCCTAAAGCACGGGGGATGGCACAAACCGATATTTTCCCTGCAATAGAAACAGGCGAGATTAAAGGCTTATGGTTAGTAGGTACGAACCCGATGACCTCGATGCCGAATACCGCACGAGTGCGTAAAACTTTAGAAAAATTAGAATGCTTGATTGTGCAAGATTCTTATTTAGATGTGGAAACTACGGAATATGCCCATATCTTTTTACCTGCCGCCATTTGGGCAGAAAAAGAGGGTTGCTTTACCAATACAGAAAGACGCGTCAATATCGTCCGTCCTGTTAAAAAACCGTATGCCAATACAAAAACTGATTTACATATTTTTAATGAAGTGGCAAAACAGTTTGAGCAGTCTGAAAAAATGACTTTTCCCTACAAGCCCGCTGATGTGTTTGATGAAATGCGTCATTTATCCAAAGGGCGTTTAGTGGATATTTCAGGCATGAACTACGATTTAATTGAAAAAAATCGCGGTATACAATGGCCGTATACACAGGAACAAGCCGAGCAAGGCATCGCGCCTGTTAAAGGCGGCAAGCGTCTATATACCGAAGATTCAACGTTCCGTTTTGCGGATGGGCTTGCCAAGTTAATTCCTTTACCGTATATCGAAAACAACGAAGTCCCCGATGAAAAATTTCCTTTCTGGTTAAATTCAGGGCGTTTAGTGGAGCATTTTCATACCCGTACCCGCACAGGAAAAATTGGTAATAACAATAAGTACAGCCCTACCCCGTTTATGGAAATGAACCCTGATGCAGCGGCTAAATTAGGCATTCAACATCAATCTTATGTACGTGTGGTCTCGCGTCGTAGTGATGCGGTGGTGATGGTGATGCTCACCCAGCGTGTACCGAATAATATGGTGTTTATTCCGTTTCACTTTTTTGATTGTGTGAACCGTTTGACTTTAGGTTTATTAGATCCACATTCTCGCCAACCTGCGTTTAAGCAATCCGCTGTGCGTATTGAGCTTATTGAAAACCAAAAGGAAGCGGCACAAACTAATTTGGAAGCACGTAGTTTTTAAGATAGCTCCCACACGCTGAGACAAGGAGTCCAAAACACGTTTTGGGCGTGTTTTTATTGAGTCAATAATCTATAAAATATTGATTATATAGACTTTTTAAGGCATTCCAAAACGCGTTTTGGACTCCAGCTTGTCCCGTTTTAAATTGGTAGCCAAAACATAGCTTAAAAAATACTTCTACCGCCTTGTAGCGGTAAAAATAAGAGAAATATTATGATTAAAGTAAGAAGTGATGAGCCCGAATACGCACGTCTTTGGGATAAAGAAACCAAGGATAAAAACCGCTACGGAAAAAATATTGAACTCACCGAAGAAGGGGATGAACGCCGTGATAAAAGTCTCAATATCAATGGCGATTGCGGGATAGGCGAAAACCCTAACCGCAATAAACAGCACGGATTTTTCCTGAATGCCGATAACTGTATCGGTTGTCACGCTTGTGAAGCCGCCTGTAGCGAAAAAAATGATAACCCTGCGCATATTGCATTCCGTTCAGTCGGCTATGTGGAAGGCGGAACTTATCCTGACTATCAACGCCTGAATATTTCTATGGCGTGTAATCACTGTGATGACCCTGTGTGTTTAACAGGTTGCCCTACTCGTGCGTATACAAAATTCACCGAATATGGCGCAGTCTTACAAGACCCTGATATTTGTTTTGGTTGTGGATATTGTACGTGGGTTTGCCCGTATAACGCGCCACAACTCGATCCTATTAAAGGCGAAGTGAGCAAATGTAATATGTGTGTAGACCGTTTAGAAGTAGGTTTAAAACCCTCTTGTGTCAGTGCTTGTTTGGGTAATGCCTTAGACTTTGGCGTGATAGAAAATATCCCCGAAAAGCGTGATCAAGCGATTACTGAAATCCCTGGCTTTCCAACCACCGATATTACTAACCCTAACATCCGTTTTCAGCAAAAAAAGCAGAATCACCGTGAAATGACGCGCCCCGATTCAATGCCCGTTAAATACCATAAAGATGATGCCGCAGGTCAATATAAACCTGTGGTTGATGAAAAAATGGGGCAAGAAAAGCATTGGAATTTTCGTGCCTTATTAACCAGCCATGAAAGTGCGCATGTTATTTTTACCTTACTGACGCAAGCCACCGTCGGTGCTTTTTTAATGTTAATACTAGGCGAGTCTTTAGGCTTTACAGGTTTTGACTTATTACAAGCCTATTCATTACATATGAGCTTAGTCATCACTATTTTTGTACTGAGCACCATTGGTTTATATAAGTTAAATATGCACTTAGGTAAGCCACACCGTTTTTACCGAGGCTTTAATAATTTACGTCTATCACCTGTGAGTCGTGAAATTGCAGGGGTGTCGATGTTTTATACAGGCCTATTAGGCTATCTGTTCTTTGCCGCTTTTGACAATGGTTTTATGGATTTTTTCGCTGAAATCTTTGCTTATTTAGCCGTCATCAGCGGGCCAATTGGCTTGTTCTTTATGTATCAGCTATACCGCATCCCTGCGCGTCCTTTCTGGGATCATATACAAACAGGTACAGCCTTTGTCGGTACGACATTAAGTTTAGGCGCGCTCATTATTGCCGCTGTGTGTTTAGCTATCTTACCTTTAAGCGCGTTAGCTGAATTAATCCCTAGCTTAGCGATGATCATTGCTGCGGGTTTATTGATTGAAGGTTTAGGGCATATTATCCATGCCCGTGATATGCAAGCGATTAACAACGAAGGCGCGGCTTCTTATTACCGCCAAACCACCCAATATGGAAAATCATATCGTTTACGTAATGCTTTATTAGCGACTAGCTTAATCTTAAGCAGTTTGATTATGTTGACAGGTTTATCAGGACTCTTCGGGCTAGTTTTAGCAAGTTTCCTAGCACTAATGCTAATAATTAGTGCGGCATTTGGGCGTTCTTTATTCTTTGTCTTAGTGATTCCGACAACGATGCCGGGTGCATTCTTTTGGAAAAATGATGGCTTTGTGGATCATGCCCGTGAAACAGGCTTAGCCGATGCACCACAAACAGGCGTAGTGCATGAAAGACACCATGCGTTTAAAGTAGATGAGTTAATACAGACGATTAAGGAAAATTCACTGAGTGATATGTTAGAGCATCTTAAGTGGATTTTTGGTAAGAAATAATCATAAAATTCTGTTGCGCTTAAGCTGTGCTTAAGCGCAACAGAATTTTAGTTATGACGGCACTCATATCATGGGGAATTTCCTAGTGATATTCGACCTTATATCATTTCAGCTACAAACTTAAGGCAAGATAGTCACTCACGTAGGGTGCATTCCATGCTCCTTAGAGCCGATGAGATTTACTTGCTAGCCAAAATCTGGGG
>WTCM01000184.1 GCA_013138595.1 Methyloprofundus sp.
TGTTGAACATAACAGTTGCAGGCTTAACCATAAGGTTAGGAGCAACAACAGCTAATAAGCTTGAGAAACCGTCTTTGTTATTTGTTAAGCAGTTTGCGAAAGCAGACTCAGCAGCTGAACCGCGAGGCCCAATCATTAGGTCAATGTGAGCAACTTCGTTTCCTTCACCGTTTAAAGATTCACCTACGCGTAAGTTATTGATGTTATCCATTCTACTATTATCCTTCAAAAATATAAAAAAAATAAAAAACACCGACGTATGCCGATATTCTCAAATACTAACGATCATTAATTTAGGTCAAACAATAATTATTCATACGAGTTTTCTTCTGTTAATAAACGTTCTAACTGCACAGCTAGAACGGTTGCAACAGTAAAATCAGCCGCTGTCCCTGGGTTAATACCCGCAGACTTGAATGTGCTATCTAATAATTTTAAATCATCCATTAATAATTTAGGATCATCAGTCTTAGATAACTTATCATCAACCAAGGCCATCTGACTCATCACCATATTGGTGTGCAGCGTGCCATATTTTCGTTCGATGTGACTGTCGGGATATTTTGCCAGTATCGCAGCATAAACTGCAACGGCTGACCATTCCGCATTACCCCATCGAGTGAAGCACGAATTATACCTCAAAACTAAGAAATCAAAAACATCTTTATAATTTGTTGTGAACTGTAAGGCGATTCTATCTCTTTCGCTAGCGATCTGCATTGCCTGAACCAGTGTTACATCAGGCTTTTCAGAGACATCTTGCTCTTTTGATTCACCTAAGCCACCCGGTGCAGCGAGTGCAATGGCACGAAACACCCAGTCAGCATCCTCTACTGTGGTAGTGGCTAAAATAGTGGCTAGCTGGATTCTTAAGTCGCTAGCCGAATGGGCTTGTTCTGCGGCAAGTATTAAGGGAGCAGATAATAAAACAATGCCTAAATTAGTATTACAGCCCACCGCCGCACGGGTTACTTTGACCGCATAATAAATGCGCTCTCCTAAACTATAATCAGGATTGGACAGAGGTACTGCGCTTTGCTTGGCACTCACTCGAAAGTCCTCTACGGTCATATCATGCCCAGCCGAATAAATACTTACATTTCCAGGTTTAAAAGCACGTAATTCAATTTCGCAAGCATATTCATAGGCTTGCATTATTTGTTGTGGGCTTAGCATGCTTTTACTTTATCTATAATTGTTTGCAAAGCACCCCTATCAATCGCTGCAACTCTTTGCTGTCGGATGCATAAAGCCCCTCTAAAGCCTAAGTAATCTGCTTTTAGAGGGCGTAAAATGTTAATATCAGGCTCCCGTAAAGACCCCGCCAACCCACACAGTAAGTGGTATTGTTTGGCGAGTGTGACAAATTGCTGAAGATCGCTGAGTGACATAACGTGTATCAGTGAGCCCTTACTTTTATCCATCGTATCTAACATGACACCTGTAAAACCAGCCTTTGCTAATCGTGCAACGATTTTAAAATCAGGTTGTTGATCCGCAAATAAAACCGCAATCAGTTTTAAGCCTTGTGCCGTCAATAGACTGAGCTTATCAATCACAGCCTGCCAGTCCCCATCAGGAAAAAAGCCAATTTTGATATAGTCCACACCTGTGTCAGCCATTGCTTTAACCGCCTTAAACAACAAATCTGCTTGCATGGGCAGATCACCTACCGTGGCACTCAATGTTTTCTTAGCGGCAATGCTACTGACGATCTGACTCACTAGCCGAGTATCTAAGGCACCTAATGCACCTAAGGCAGGTTGCTTTAAGTCAATAATATCAACATCAGAATCGAGCACAATTAAGG
Organism: Methyloprofundus sp.; assembly: GCA_013138595.1. Classification (GTDB taxonomy): domain Bacteria; phylum Pseudomonadota; class Gammaproteobacteria; order Methylococcales; family Methylomonadaceae; genus Methyloprofundus. The sequence goes on from WTCM01000184.1 coordinate 1,811, forward strand.
CTTCTTCTAAGCTATTAACACTTGCTAACAGTCCACTCATTAGTTTACTGACTCACGTAATTTTTGCTCAATTGCGCGGGTGATCCATTCCCACGCTTCCCTTTCGTTCGGGCCTGCCGTTTTATTAAAACCGATATGCAGGTACTCTAATTCGGTATTAATTTTTGCAGCTGAAAGTCTCGTGACACGACTCAGTAAAATAGCGGCTTCTAATACTGAAAATTGTGCACGGTTGTAGCCTTTAAAAGGCGCATGATTCACTTGATGTACAGCGGTGCAAAATAATTGCGGACGTACAGGATCATCTTCAGTATGGGTTAATTTAACTTCACAATGTGCCAAAGAAGCTGATAAAGCATAAGCGTCTATTTTTTCAGCCCTTTCTAGTGGCCAGTCTCGCCTACCTGTTAAGCAACCTGCAAAGACTCTGACATCATCCGTGTAATTAATCACTGCGGTTTTAGTCGCTAAGATATTATCTAAGGTGATTGACGGCTTAAAAGGCAGGATAATATATTCATCCCCGGCAACATGTATCCCCATAGGGGCAATATGTGTATTACCTTCGGCATCTTGAGTCGTGACGATAGTTTCTTGGATCATGTTTTTTTCAATGTAGTTCCTGCGGGCTTAAACGTATGTAAGTCCACTGTTTGTTCGGTTAATTTGGTGGCACAGCCCCAGTTTAAGCTTTGGTCTTGATTAAAGCGTTTGCCTAATTGCCATGCTATTTCTGCTCTTGCCAGTTCTACGCCTAGGTAAAAGGCATGACTCGCATCGTTTTCAACTTTAAGTTCAGGGTATAAATCAAAGGGGTCAATCGCTGTATGCAAGCCATCACGATTATAAATATGTACACCTTCAATACTGGTTTGAATACGAAAACTTGGGTCTCTTACTTGCGCGGCAAACTCTTCAATTTCGCTGAGCTGATAAGGAAAAGGCGAAGTTTCATGCAAAGCCATTAATTCAGGGCTAATATGTTTTGCTAAGGTATTATTTTCCTTAGCTGCATACATAATACGTCTTGCTACATCCGCTTCTTTAATCGCACGACTTGCATGTTGGCTGACTTCAGTCGCGAGGATATTATTGATATTTAATTCCGAGCAAATACCCAGTAATAGCGCGTTCATACCTGCGGTATCCGCATGGGTCAATTCAGTCAGATTTCCCACCCCTAGCATCATTTCTACCTCAGGATGTTGTGTACGTACCGTATGATAGCGTACTACCGATTCCGTAAAGCCAAAGTGAATGGGGTCTAAAATAGGGTCAACGATAAACGGCTTGTTTTTCGCTTGTAAAATAGCAATCGAACGGTCTAAAGAGCCTATATCCGTATGTTGTTCAGGGATTAAAATAGGAATGGCATCCACTTCATCGGCAAGCCATAAAGTACTTTCATGCAGGCTTAACAGATAATCCGCGCCTGCATTTGCACCACGGAGTAAGTCATCAGTCGCCAAGGAGTCAATACTGACTAAAAACCCTTCTTGCTTTAAACCCTTGATAATATCTTCTAAATGATCAAAAGGCGTATCAGGTAAGCAGCCTATATCAATGACATTCGCACCATTTTCTTGGTAATAATAAGCGCGCTGTATTGCCTCATCAACAGTCAGTTTAGGGGCATCGGTAATTTCCGCAAAAATTTTCACTGAGTAATGGCTAAGGTCGATATGTAGCGCTTTTTTACCAAAATACAGCGGTAAATCTTTCAGCTCTTCAGGACCGCGCTCAATAGGAATACCGCCTAATGTTTCGGATAAAGCGTCTATATCGCCACGGCAACGCCCAGGTAACACAATGCGGTCAGCATTAAAGGTGTCTTTTAAGCGTCGTGCAATCATATCCGCGGTCATTAAAGCCGCGACTTTAACCCCTAATTGATGCACCGTATAAGTAAAGTCGGGCTGCATTTTTTCGAGTATTTGATTGAGTTGCTTTTCCGCTAATTTACCCGTTAAAAATAGAATATGCTCACTCATGATAGACTTGCAATCCGCTGTCTTAAGGCGACTTCTAATTCAGTCACACTTTCTACTACGCTGGTATATTCAAAACTGCGCAGCTTTTCAGTGGCTTCTAAATCAATCGCTCTAGGGTAAACCATCACTTCGCCACCCGGTGCGGTAGTTTTCATTTCTGGCGCAATATCACAGGGGTAGACGATATTAGGTACACGGCATTTTCCCGCCTGTGAATATAAATTAGTGACTAAAGAATCAGCAATGCCTAATACACATTTTGCAACGGTGTTAGAAGTGGTGGGGGCAAGTACTAAGGTATGATAATAATTTTTATAAAATAAGCCTACAGGGGGGGCAGAAGCCGCTTTATCGCGGTAAATACGCACATGATCGCGTAAATCCTTTATTTGAATGCCGTACATTTTCAGTACTTCTTCAGCCGCTAGACTTAGATATAGATCGACATTATCTAGGGTGAGCATCAGCTCTATACATTATTCAATATAGTGTCCTGAGCCAGTAACGGCCCAAGCAATACGGGGAGAGCTCATAGGTTATTTAAATTTTTGGGGCTAGTAATTAATATGAGATATTTTAACAGTGACTCGTTCCCAGATGGAGAAGCTAGGAAACGGCTTTCAAGCTGGGCTACAT
>WTCM01000226.1 GCA_013138595.1 Methyloprofundus sp.
CGCGAGCCCGTTGGACAGGAATAACAAGCCCCGTCGAACCCATCAAAAGTATCACCTGTACAAGTCTGAAAGGGGCTGACATAGCTCGCATCGATATTACGTAGACATTGTAAACTTAAGCCGTCACGCGTATAGCCTGATGGGCAGGTATAACAGGAACCGTTAAGCCCATCAAATGTACCGCTAGCACAAGCGAGAGCAGAGAGCTTACTCGCGTTAACCGTTGACGTTCCTGTAAAGGTACATTTTTCAGCTGCATCGTAGGCGGGAAAGATATTAGTGCCATAACCCGCAGGACAGCTATAAAATTTATTATCAAAAGGGCCTTCAACACCAATAGGTGTAGGGTTAGCTCCACAACCTGTATAACTGAAAGTACCGTCTGGCATGAAAAAAAATACGCCTGGGGAAATTTCAACGTTAGTGCCATTAAGAATTAAAGCACCACATTCAGTCATCGGGCTATTTGTGACCAGCAATTTTGAACATTGAAGCGTGAAAGGGTCTCGGTTATAGCCTGCGGGACAGGAGTAACAAGTGCCGTTATCGGCAAATTCACCTGCGCCATTGCAAAAATTAAAGGCACTTTGGTAGCTCGCATTAAGCGTTTGGGTACAGCTTGTGCTCAAGCCGATACGGCTATAACCCGACGGACACGTATAACACGAACCGTTAAGCCCATCAAAGCCACTGTCACAACCAATATTGTAGTGATGGGTCGCACTAATATTTTTGATACAGTTTGTGCTTAGCAGGTCACGAGTGGATCCAACTGGACAGGTGTAACAGGAGCCGTCAAGCCCATCAAAGGAATCGCCTGTACAAGTTTGAAAGGGGCTGTCATAGCTCGCGGTAAGATGCGTCGCAAGCGTACACGTTTCGCCATCAAGACTGGCGATATAGCCCACGGGGCAGCTATTACATTTACCCGAAATTAAGTTAGCAAACTGGCCTTCTGGGCACAAAAATTGCACCTGACCCGAGGTGTGTGCAGTGGTTTCCTCACCTATTTTAAAACAGGAACGGACATCACTAGGGGGGTAAAGAATGTCATGGTTATAGCCGTCTGGACAGATATAGCAACTACCTGTAATAAGCGGATATTGAAACTCACCCGCGGCGGTGTCACAAGCCGTAATCGCAGCACTGGCTGGTGCTGGATTAAAGAGAAATAGGCTTAGGGCAAGTAATATAAAGTGACCTATATAGCTATGTTTTATATTGAATAGTTTTAGCATTATCTGGCTCCTATTGATGCAACACCCAGTTTCATGGAAATTTGATTATGAAAATAAGGCTTGGTTTTAAACGTGGAACTCCTAAGTATCGATTCTTGCTGACGAGGCTGTGAAAGCATGAGCAAACGGGAGTCCAAAACGCGTTTTGGGCAACGGTTATCGAGTGCCTAAAAGATGCGTTTCGTGCCTCAACACATCCTATATTTTCTTAATCATCTAAAGCTTGTGACCACCGCGCAGGGCTTTACGTTTCACCGTAACCAGCCCTAATAAACCACTGATCATTAACCATAAGGAATCGGTAACGGGTACGGCAGTAATACTAAGGCTGCTAGACAGATAAATAGAATTATCGCTTTCAGAGTCTGAGTGGATCAGAAAGAAACCGCCAGTAGGTGCCGTATCACTGAGTAATAAATTGATGAGTGCCGTTTCGTTTGCGGCTAGCAAGAAGTCCCAGCCCATAGCCATGGAAACATCCTCGGGGAAACTTGTATTGCCATATATACTGGTACCGATGCCATTATCCAGTAGGCTGTCCTGAAAATTATCATAGATGTCACCGTTCACATACCCAGGTTCATCCATCTCCCAGCTCTGCCCTGCTATGGCTACACCGTTGCTGAATGCTGTTTCATTAAAATGAGTATTGTTGCCAGTATCAATATCGTGATCAAAAAAAGCATCAACAGTGTGTGTGCCAGCACCCGATAGATTAATACTGATACTCCCCAGCCCCGTCGTAAAGTCAAAACCCGACGCATTAATTTCGGCGGGTAGCGTATCGCCCAGCAGTGTTATATTCGAGTCAATGTTAAACCCATAATCAAAAAGAGCAATGCTTGCCGCTTGTGTCGGGGTAACGCTCCCCATGCTAAGCAGAAGACTTGAAAGTAATGCGAACTGTTTATTTTTCATTTGAGAGTTCCTTTATGTCTTTGAATTTCTGTCTGTCAGAAAATTTTATTATTTTTTTACACATAACGAGGCTGTCGAAAAAGGTAACAATATCAACCCTTCTCAATTCCCTTAAAATTTTTAATTTTTCCTGATTACTCATAACCTTCAGCCATAATTCGTCATTCCTGTATGTTGCTAGCAGGAATCTCATTGCTTAGGCATAGATTCCCGATAAAAGACTTCGGGAATGACGGGCTCGATAAGTAACTAATTTTTATTAGTTTCTTGTATTATGGCTGAGCCTTCTACGTAATTAGGTAATTTTTTAACATCCTCCGCTCTTTTTTCATTTACTTCAATACTTTCATTTCATTGGCTAGTTTTTATACCCTTTGCCCCTTTATTGATTTATTGCAATTGATGACAGAATTCCGCCGCTTAAGCTAAGCAGCTTAGGTTTTTTATTGCAGCATATATTTCCAAAGACAGGATCTACCCCAAGCATTCTGTGGCAATAGCTTTAATGACAAACGTTTGATATGGGGCGAATGCACCATCTCGCTTAAATAATAGGGCATCTTGAGTGAGTATAATAAGTGCATAAGTTAGAGAAATTTTCTATAACTTAATTTTTGGCTAGCCATTTGACATGGGCGGGTAGGGTACGCACCGCGTACCTTTTACCTAGGTCTAGGGTGTATACCCTATAGGCTATTTATCCCGCCTTAAATACGCAGCCCAATTTTTTAATCAAGGACATAAATAAAATGACAGACGAATCAATCAGCAGTGTTCCGCTTGTAGAAGTAATAGATGCATTACGTGCAGACTTAAAAACAGCGCAGGCAAATAGTGATCCTGATAATCCTTTGATAGTCGAAAACATAGAAGTAGAGCTTCAAGTCGTTGTGACTAAAAATGTGGATGTGAATGGTAAAGCACATGTTGGGTTTTCATTATTTGGATTAGGAAAAAGTAGTGCAGAGGTAAGCGCTAAGGGGGCTTGGACAAATGCTTTAACACAGAAAATTAAATTGACCTTATCGGCAAAAAGTCTTAATTCTGAAACGGGAGAATTAGAAAAGACTAAAGTGAGTGATAGGGATAAGTTTTAATGGCACTTATTTCTAGTTTAGTTGCTAAATGTGATACACCCGATCATACCAATAGTGTGCATTTTTGTGCTTTCGCTTCGTTAGCAGGTAATTGGACAAGCCTTGGTTATGCCAAAACAGGGCAGGATCATAATAAAAAAATTCGCGTTAAAGACCCAGCAGGTGGATCAATTTTTCAATCATTAGATGATGATTGGATTTTACAATTAGAATCAAAAGGAAATGCAAGCAAAGTAACCTTATGGCGGGGAATGTCAGGAGCCCCTATTTTTTTGGAAGAGACAAATACTTTAGTAGGCATTATTGTTGAAACACCTCGTGAAGATAAGCAAGGTAATTCTGTTCATGAAGAAAGGCTATATGCAGTTTCCATTCCTTACTTGTTAAAAAATTGTCCTGAATTTCAAATTAGAAGCTTTGGGCAATAGTGCGTTTCACCCACAAGGGATGGGCGTGATTACCGCCGATAAAAACGCCGTTCCCCCGTTGATTGTGATTACCACCAATGGTGAACGTAATTTTCCCGATGCTTTT
>WTCM01000068.1 GCA_013138595.1 Methyloprofundus sp.
CAGGTAAGGCTTGATCAATATATTTAGGGTAAGCTAAATCAAGATTTTGCATAATTTCAACAAATTCAGTCACGGTCTTTTGTTGGCCTAAGCGAGAATTTAAAGCGATTTCTTGGGCAATACAAGACACTCTACGCCCTTTATAATCATGTCCTGGGTAGACTAAGGTATCAGCAGCAAGTGTAAATAGTTTTTCAGTCACGCTTTGGTACATGGTTGTCGAATCGCCTTGTTGAAAATCAGTGCGCCCACAACCATCAATCAATAAAGAATCACCTGTAAAGACGCGCTCGCCTACAACATAGCTAACACAACCACTGGTATGTCCCGGCGTATGTAAAACTTTAATTGCAATTTCACCTACTTGAAATTCAATCCCATCAGTCACTAATAAGTCTGCACACATAGCGCCAGCATCACGATGTACCACACTTTTGCTACCCAATTGGTCACGTAATAAGCTAGCTGCCGTGACATGGTCGGCATGAACATGGGTTTCCAGTGTATAAGCAAGTGTTAAGTCTAAGCTGGCTAATAAATCTTTATAATGCTCTAGCTCAGAAGCGACAGTATCAATTAAGATGGCTTTTTTACTTTCTTCACAGGCCAAAAGATAAGTATAAGTGCAAGTGTCAGGTTCAAAGAGTTGTTTAAAAAGCATAGAATATATCCAGTAATATTATGAAACGCTAATGTATAAAGCTTATATTATAAATTAATTTTAAAATAAACCTATGACAATTTATGTTGTTACAGAAAATGCGCTTTATTGGTGGTAAACTACAGCAAATTAAACGTAAAGGGAGCAAAAGATGCTTAATAAAGTCACATTAATAGGAAATTTAGGAGCTGATCCAGAGATACGCTATATGCCAACAGGAGGAGCTGTGGCAAATGTTAGTTTAGCTACCACATTTCGTTGGAAAGATAAGCAAACAGGTGAGCGTAAAGAGAATACTGAGTGGCATCGTGTGGTATTTTTTAATCGCTTAGCAGAAATTGTGGGTGAGTATTTACGCAAAGGTAGCCAAGTCTATATTGAAGGGCGTTTACAAACCAGAAAATGGCAAGACCAGAGTGGTCAAGATCGTTATACAACCGAAATTGTTGCCACAGAAATGCAAATGCTAGGAAGCAAGCCAGCAGGTGGCACAGCTCCCTTAGCGAATATACCGGCACAAACAGCATCAAGCCCACAGCAGCATCAGCCCGCGGCACAAAATCACCCACAAGCCGCCGCGCCAGCAATAGCTCCAAACTCCCCACCACCAATGGCACAAGAAGATTTTGATGATGATATACCATTCTGATTCGTATAAAATATCTATTGTTAACTTCTATGAGGGTATATTATTAATTTATCTTTTTAAAACAATATAATATAACAAATATTAGCCTTTCAATTGTGTAAAGATTTGAGAGGCTTTTTTATGCCCACCAGAAAATGCATTATAAAGTTTCGTATAAATATTTATTTGTAAAGATAGGTATTGTTATTTATAATAATGTCAACTTGGGGAGTATGATGAAAGTTGAAATAATTAGACATAAAACAGGCGACTTATTACCATTATTACTTGATGATGATAATTTACCCATTCCTGCACCAAACGAATTTATCATCAGTAGAAGGGCGTTAAGCCCGAATACGTTAGTTAGAAACCTTCGTGAATTAGCCGTTCTCTATCGGTGGCTTAAACGAGAAAAAATAGATTTAGAAAGTCGAGTTTTATCAAAGCAAGCTTTTACTGAAGCTGAAATAAAAGGTGGATTAGTTGAGTTTTTAAGACGAGACCAAGAAAATCGACATCGTGTAAAAAAGATGGTTGTAAAGCCTAATACATTCAATCAAAGGCTAACGTCCATAAGACAATACCTTGCTTGGCATTTTGATGTCACTATAGGCTCGTTACCTTCAGACTCACAAAATTTTGATCAAATTAGGGAAAATAAAAACAGCTTGTTAAGTCTGTTAGAAAGCTCATTTATAAATGCTCCTCCTACTAATAGATCCATTAGAAAAGGGCTGAATGCTAAAGAAATTGAGTCTTTAATGACTATTCTTGATCCAAGTAATCAATATGGTTTTAGTCGAGATCCAGCAGTTTGTTATAGAAACTATGTATTAACAATGATTATGCTTTATTACGGGTTAAGACCTGGTGAACTGCTGAGTTTGAAGGTAGAAGATATTGAGATTGGTGCTATATCCAACATTAGGGTTGTTCGTAGAAAACCAGATCCAACAGACACGAGAAAACCACGCCCAGAAATTAAAAGAAATGGACGTGTATTACCAATAGATGATTTATCTTTTGCTAAAAACCTAGATACTTACATTACAAAATGGCGTGATGTTCTTGAAGACAAGGCTGACAAGGAATCGGATTATCTTATTTTAAGTGATGATGGTAATCCACTTTCGCAATCATCAATCACTCAGCTGTACCAGCTTATACGCAAAAAACATTCTTCTGAATTACCCCCCCATTTAACGGCTAAAGCTTTAAGACATAGCTTTTCTTCACAAATGGAACGAGTTTTACGAATGTCAGGTATGGGTGAGGATAACCGTAAACAAGCACTTGCTTATTTGAGAGGTGATAGTAGCCTTTCATCCCAAGAAGTTTATATTGCTCAAGAGATAGAAGAACAAGCAAATATTGCATTAAAAAAATACCAACAAAATTTAATTCTTGAGGATGTGCCATGGTAAGGGAAACAAGTCTTAACAAACTAATACATGACCATGGCTGGCTAGGTTCTTTTTCAACTATAGTTTCTCGTGAAGGAAAAGAAATCGATTCGTCTGGTGAAAAATGGGCATTACCCTATTCTATTTGGGAAAATACCACGGTAGATTTTACGAAAATAGAGAATACAAAGCTACGTTGGGCACTTAAGTCTTATGTTAAAGATAGATTAGAGAGAGTATCTGTTCATGCGGGTCATTCAACATTTAGTCATGTGTTTAACGAGTTTTTAAAGTACGAATCCGAATTTGGGATTTTAGCTAAAGGTGACTTTAAAGACCAGCTTATTTCATTAATTGAAAAATCAATCTCTGATGCAAGAACAGGTCATCGCCTTTGGGCTTTATATCGACCAATTCAGTGGTATCTCTACTGCGCTGAAAATTATCCAGAACTTGGTTTTTGTTCTGCTTTTGCATTAGAACTTGAAGGGATGAGTACTCCAGGGAATCCAAAAGGTGAAGCCGTAAGAATGGAAGACCCTGATAAGGGACCCTTACATAGGTCACTAGAGCTACCATTACTTATAAAAGAACTAAAAAGTGATAATAGCCAAGAATTAGAGCATCTTCAGCAAAAAGCTGCACTGGCACTATCAATAGCATTTGGTAGGAACCCTGCTAACTTAACGTATTTACGTGAAGAGGATTTCATTAATCTTACCCCTGATGCCGAAGAACCTTGTTTTGTTATAAAGATGCCTCGTATTAAGAAAGGGCAATTAAGCCCCCGTGATGATTTTCTTGAGGAGTATATTGAACCAATATATGCAGGATTTATTATTGAACTAATCAAAAAAAATAATCAAATCAATTCTAGTTTAGAGTTTAATGGGACAATTATTTTTAACCCAAGCCCCCTAGGTGTTGTTGATTTTGATTCTAAGAAATATTTAGAGGAATTAAATAATGGCTAAACGTTTCCGTAGAATGACAGAATCTGATATTAAAACCATTATTGCTGATTTAGACCGTTGGGCTTTAGAGCAATTAGGGGCTAAACTAACTTGGGCTATTTTAGAAGAGAGGTTTGGCTTTAGTAGGCAATCTTTGCAAGCAAAATCTGAGGTAAAAGCTGCTTATGACTATGCTAAACAGTCACTTTCTGGTGGGCTAGTTAAAACAAAAGAGCAAGCGACTAAGGAAAATGAAAAATTAATCTCTGAACTAGAAAGATTAAAGCTAGAACTGGAAGACTATAAACGTAAAGAATTACTTTGGATGCAACGCTGGCAACAAATAGCCTTTCATATAAGACAAAAAGGGATACAAGTACAAGCCGTGGACAAGCCGATACCTGATAAAGGTGAAAAACCAACAGAGCGCGAAACGGCAACAATTTTAAGACCGTTTGATAAAGAAATCCCTCCGTCAGGACGAGTTTAGGTTAGACAGTATTAATCATAAAAAATAAGAGTTAAGTTTTTCTCATACACTTTCCTTACATCCATAACAGGGTATCTTAATATTTTAGAGTGATATACCGTTATAAATGCTAGCTAACAACACAGTTTGTTGAGTGTGTTGTTTAAATTAGCAAAGAGGCACAGACACAGTATAATTATGAGTTATACAGACTAATTCCCTCCGCTAAGGAACGAGCACGTTCCTTAGATACAAAAAGGACATAGAGCTTGAACAAACAACAACTAGCAGCCAAAATTTGGGAATCTGCTAACCAGATGCGCTCCAAAATTGAAGCCAATGAATACAAAGACTACATTTTGGGCTTTATTTTCTACAAATACCTATCCGACCAGCAAATTCAGTTCGCCAAAAAGCAAGGTATGTCCGATGCTGACATCGCATTGCTCAGCGAAGACGATACCGAAACAGCCGACTACATTAGAAAAGAGCTAGGCTATTTTATAGCCTATGACAATTTGTTTTCAACATGGTTGGAAAAAGCTAATGATTTTGATGTCGCCAACGTGCGGGATGCCTTATCCGCCTTCGAGCGACTCATACATAAGAATCACAAAAAACTGTTTGATGGCATTTTTAACACCCTACAAACAGGTTTAAGTAAACTCGGCGAAAGCGCCGCCAAACAAACCAAAGCGATTAGTGACTTGCTGCAACTGATTAAAGTGATTCCCATGAATGGCAAGCAAGACTATGACGTGCTGGGCTATATCTACGAATACCTGATTGAAAAATTTGCCGCAAAAAATCGGGTGAATTTTATACCCCGCATGAAGTCTCGCTGCTAATGTCAGAGATTATCGCCCACCATGTAAAAGATAAACAAAAGATTGAAATTTATGACCCAACCAGTGGCTCTGGTTCACTACTGATTAACATAGGTAACAGCGTTGCCAAGCATGTGGATAATCAAGACCATATTAAATACTTTGCTCAAGAACTCAAAGCCAATACTTACAACTTAACCCGTATGAACCTCATCATGCGTGGTATTAAACCCAACAATATTGTCACCCGCAACGGTGACACCTTGGAAGACGATTGGCCCTACTTTGATGAAAACGACCCGCAAGGCTACAACCCGCTTTATGTGGATGCGGTGGTTTCTAACCCGCCTTATTCACAGCAGTGGGACCCAGAACACAAAGAGAGCGACCCACGTTACGCACGCTTTGGTCTAGCCCCCAAAACCAAAGCCGATTACGCTTTTTTACTGCACGATTTATATCACCTAAAACCCGACGGTATGATGACCATTGTCCTACCTCATGGCGTGTTATTCCGTGGCGGTGAAGAAGGCACGATTCGTAAGCAGCTGATTGAAAATAACCACATCGATACCATTATCGGCCTGCCTAGTAATATCTTTTTTGGCACGGGGATTCCTACCTGTGTGTTAGTCTTACGCCAAAAACGTGATAACACCGATGTGCTTGTGGTTGATGCGTCCAAACACTATTTAAAAGTGGGTAAAAACAACAAACTACAAGCCTCAGATATTAAACGCATTACCGATGCGGTTGTTCATAGAGAAAGCAACCGCGCAAGCAATGCAAAGTTTTCACGCTTAGTGAGTAAAAAGACCCTGCGCGAAAACGGCTATAACCTGAATATTCCAAGGTATGTCGATTCCGCTGCGGCTGCCGAAAGCTGGGATTTACACGCCACGATGCTCGGCGGCATACCTGTCAGCGAAATCAAGCAGCTTACTCATTACTGGCAAGCCTTTCCTGAGCTAAGTAAAGCCTTATTCACCCACAAATCAAGCCACTATGCGCAGCTAGCCATTGCCGCCAGTGATGTAAAGCACAGCATTACCCAACACGGCGAAGTAAAAACTTTCGCTCAAAGCTATGCCAACGCCTTTAATGATTTTGATAGTTACCTAAAGGCCGAACAAAAGAAAACAGGCACTTTTGATGCCGAAAGCTACCCCGCTAAAATCATCCAAGTCGATGCCTTAATTACGCAAGAAAAAGCCCTAAAAAAAGCCATTAAAGCAAATGCCGAGGCACTGCATCTTAAAACCAAAGCCACCATTGAAAACTTGAGTGACCAGCAAGTGAACGCCTTGTTAGAACTCAAATGGATCACCCCATTACTAGATGAGTTAAGCCAATTGCCCAGCAATCTTATTCAGCAACTCACCCGCCAAGTACAAACACTGGCGGATAAATACGCCACTACTTATGCGGATGTGGCAAACGAGATTAAAAATACCGAGCAAACTTTAGCGGGCTTAGTTGATGAACTCACGGGCAATGAGTTTGATATGCAGGGTTTGGCTGAATTTAAAACGTTTTTGCAGGGTGAATAAGATGAGTGCAGAAGATAAGGTGCCTGCGATTCGGTTTTTGGGGTTTGGTGACGACATTTCGTCTATAAAGTTAAAAGAAGTTGTAGTGTCAAATACTTATGGGCCTAGATTTAATGCCAATGATTATGATGTTAATGGTAATGTAAAAACTATTAGAGGAACTGATATATCTTTAAATGGAAATATTTTATACAACCAAGTACCAATAGCTAGTTTAGATACAAATTTTATTAAAAGCCATATTTTAGAAGATGGTGATTTAGTTATGATAACAACTGCTGATTGTGGACTTACAGGTATATTTGAAGAGCAAAATGATAAATACATCTGTAGTGCTTATGCAGTAAAAATAACTTTAAATAAGGCATTAGCATTTCCTCATTACTTTAAGTATTTCTTTCAAACGACACTTGCTAAAAATGAGGTTAATAAATTCATAAGAAAAGCCACAGTAGCAAATTTACCTGCCTCAGGTATTTTGAAAATAACTCACAGGTTACCTTCAAGACAGGAACAAGAAAAAATAGCGTTATTTTTAACTTCATTATATAAACTAATCGCCCAGCATCAGCAAAAGCACGACAAGCTGTTAAACCTTAAAAAAGCCCTGCTCGAAAAGGTGTTCCCCAAACAAGGCGTAACTGAGCCAGAGATTCGCTTTAAGGGGTTTGGTGGGGAGTGGGAGGAGAATGAGTTGCATCAAGTTGTAGATGTAAGAAGTGGACGGGATTATAAACACTTATTAATCGGTGATATTCCAGTATTTGGCACTGGTGGCTATATGCTGAGCGTTAATGAAGCACTATCTTATAATGAAGATGCTATTGGTATTGGAAGAAAAGGAACAATCGACAAACCTTATGTATTAAAAGCTCCATTTTGGACAGTTGATACCTTATTTTATGCTGTACCTTGTACGAAAAATAACTTGAATTTTGTTTATGCAATTTTTCAAAAAATTAATTGGCGGCAAAAGGATGAATCAACTGGTGTACCAAGTTTATCAAAAGTTGCAATCAATCATATTTCAGTCTTTACAACGGGCGAAACCGAACAAACCCAAATCGGCAACCTTTTCAAACAACTCGATACTCTATTAACCCAACACCAAGCCCACCTAAAAAAACTCCACAACATCAAGCAGGCATGTTTAGAAAAAATGTTTGTTTAAAATAATGGAGACTCATAGGATGTGCTGAGGCACGAAGCGCATCGTTCGTGGCTTGATGCACCTTTTGTACGGTTTGATGCGCTTCCTGCGTCAGCACATCCTATAGGTGATGCTGACACCAAGCCCAATTAAAAAACTCAACAACATCAAGCAGGCATGTTTAGAAAAAATGTTTGCATAAGAGACGAAATACCATAGGATGTGCTGAGGCACGAAGCGCATCTTGCACGGTTTGATGTATATCTGGCGTGATTTGATGCACCTCTTGTACGATTTGATGCGCTTCCTGCGTCAGCACATCCTATAGGTGATGCTGACACCAAGCCCAACTAAAAAAGCTCAATAACATCAAGCAGGCATGTTTAGAAAAAATGTTTGTGTGAGGAATTATGAACTATGCATTCATAACCCATCATTCATCATCTAACACTAAAAAAACAAGGAAATCATTATGCAAATGCTTATTAATGTCCCAGACAACTTACCCCAACCCCTTATTCAACAGCAAATTAAAGAATTTGAAGAAAAATTAAAAAAACAGGCATTGTCACCTAAAAAAACACTTTCAAAATGGGAAAAAATGGTACAGAGAATAGAATCAAAAAGCTTTGACTTAGGCGATTACACAGAAACTTTTAATCAGGATAGACAGGCATTTAGAGAATCTTTTAATTTTGAAGACAAATCAAAATGAAATACCTACTCGACTCAAACACGATTTCCGATATTTATAACCCATCCGCCGAAAATCATCAGCGTTTTATCAAAAGAATATTGGCACTCAAAGAAAACGATGATGCCTTTATCTCTATATTAACGCTTTACGAATTTGAATACGCACTTGCTAATGCCCCCATTCAAAAGAAAACTGAAATAAAAACCACTCTTTGGCAAATGCAACAAGATTTTATGATTTTACCTTTATCCGCATCGGCAGCTGAATTTTTTGGCGAATTAAAAAAATCACTCAAAGAATTACGAAATATAAAACCAGAAAACCTAAAAAAACACACGATTGATTTAATGATTGCCGCAGATGCATTAAATCACCATGCAGCATTAGTCAGTGCCGATAAAATATATCAAGATATTCAGCTTATCACCCCTGAATTAAATCTTGAAAATTGGGTCGCTATCTAATATTAATAATTTTGGTGTCCTGTTTAGTGTAGCCACTTCAAGGTATGCTGTAAATGCTTTACATGATGAAAATATGGATGGAAAAATAGATAAGGGATTTATTTTACCCATTGAAGGCATTGGCTTTACAAATTACCCTTCTATAGGGTTAAATAATCGTCCTAACTTTCTCAAAGCAAGTTTTAATATGACCAAAAATGAAAAAAATCTTATAAAAATAATTTATTTTTAAATTAAAAGGAACTGTTTGAGAAGTGGGCACATTAAATAAAACATATTCACGAAATTCAGGGGCTAAAAATCATTACTCCGCTAAGGCTATGATTTTTAGTTGGTGTAAGTTACACAGGGGTTTCTTGTTGGTCTAGTAATTTATCTTCTAAGCAATGCACAACCGCTTCTAGTACATCAATCACTTGCAGCCTATCGCGTGAATCTAGCTTCATCACAGGAAAATCTAAGCCTAAATTAGTTAAAAAATGCTGGTAATTAGCTAAAACAGGAAATGCGGATATATCGGTATGAGTGATTGCGATAACCGCTGGGTTTTTCTGTAAAAATTTTTTATTTAAGTCTAAATAATATTCTAGGTCTGCAAGAGGGTCTTCTGCTGAATTATTAATCATAATGACTAATGCTAAACCACCTATCGAAAGCACTTCACTCATAAAATCGAAACGTCGCTGCCCTGGCGTGCCGTATAAGTGAAGCTTTTCGGTCACGCTTAAGCTGATTTGCCCATAATCCATTGCTACCGTTGTTGTTTGCTTTTCAGCCCCTGTACGTCCTTCTGTATATTTAGTTTCTGTAGAAACAATAGGGATTTCACTAAGTTGTGAAATTGCCTTGGTCTTTCCTGCTCCTACGCTGCCTGTAAATATAATTTTAGTTTGTTTCTGAGACATAGACTCTATTCCTTTTGTTGGGCTGTCCTTCGTTCTACTTGAAGTATTTATTTGTGTGATGTGGCTTATTTCAAGCTATCAACTTAACACAGAACATAAAGAATGCCGCTAATATTGCCTGTCTAGTGTTAAATTCGTAGATGAATTCAGCTTGTTAGTTTTTTTGCAATAATAATACAGTGATATTATCTACCCCTTTAAGCGCTAGAACCGATGCAATTAATTTTTCTGATTTTTCTTTTAAATCAGCGCTCCCAGAGAGAATGCTGGTGATTTTAGCATCGACGAGTTCATTTGATAGACCATCACTACACAGTAATAAAATGCCTTCTGTCAATTCACCTTCAATACGTTCTACATTAATATCCTTATCACCACCGAGTGCTTGAGTAATTAAGTGGCGTTGTGGATGAATTTTAGCTTGTGCTGCGCTAATATCACCTTTATCAATCAGTTCCTGAACAACAGTATGATCGTGCGATAATTGGCTTAGCTGCTGCTGTTTAAAGAGGTAAGCACGACTATCACCTACCCAAGCAATTTCAAATTTATTTTCCGTAAACTGAATAGCGATCACTGTTGTTGCCATGCCTTTTTTACCACCCTCGGTAATGGCTAGCTGATGAATTTCTTGATGTGCTTGTTGAATCGCAGCGCTTAAATTTTTTCCTGCTTGCACTGCAGTGGCTATGCAATTAACCGCTAACAGGCTTGCAATATCACCGCCATCATGTCCGCCCATGCCGTCCGCAACTATCCATAAACCCAATTCAGGACATGCTTTAAAAGCATCTTCATTAATAGACTTATAATGACCTTTATCTGTGAGAGCGAAGTGGTTTAATTGATTAGACACGTGATAAATCCATTTGTAAAAGTTCTTGGTAAGACCCTTCTTCCAGTATTTTTAACATGGTTCTTAGGGGAGGAACTGGATGACGGTGACACTCTAAATTCAAGCAAAATTTAGAGTCAATATTTAATAATAAATGTTGGACTTTCGCTTGTTGAAGTTTATTTAAGACATGAGAAAGTGCATGTAATTGACCTTGGTGACGAGACTCACTGTACTCTGTAATGGTAAAGCGTGAATCAAAAACAGTTTTGCCACGATAAAAAACTAAGCCAAAATCAATATTGGCTAAACGTTGCCCACTCCAGCGAATATTGCTGGTTTTTCTATCCGTTAGATGCAGCCATTGGGTGAAAATTTCCCAAGCACCAAAAGCAAATAAATATTCAGGCGTGTCACGTATGCTGTAAACCAGTTTGGGCGTAATTTCTTCAAACATATTTTCAGTAATAACAATGCTTGAGCTACATAAGTAGCGAACAGGCGTATCCGTTAATAAGTTATTAAATTCTAAACCAATTCCTTCTTTGATTGCGCCTTCCCATGCTGCTTTAATATAAAAACTATGGGGTTTACCTTCAATATCAAAACTTATTGCTGCACAATGTTTGGTGACATCACGTTGCCCAATTAGGCGGATTGTTGCTTGCTCACAATTAAAAAGTTGAGCAGCATAGCAACAGAGTAACTCATCAGAGGTTAATATTTTTAGGTATTCTTCTGATTCAATATAATGCAAATAATCGGTGACAGTAAAGCGAGTCGCGGGGAGCTTTTTTCGTTGTTGCTGGTGTTTAGATAAGGACTGTAACAATATCAATCCATTATCAAGTGAGCTTGCTAAGTGCTTAGCATTAAGCGGCATAGTTTGAGTCATAAATATGCTAAAAAAGAAGAGAATAAGAACCTGCCTATACTAGAGATAGACAGGTCTATTTAGGAGCTTAAGCTAAATGACTACCGCTTAAATCACCTACTTTAGCTAACATTATTTTAGCCATACCAACATTGGCATTTGCTTCTAATAAAACAGCAGCAACTGATTGATCTTCTACTGCCCAAACTGCGCCAAAAATACCTTTTTCAGAGTTGACTTGGATAAAATTACACTTCCCTAAGCCAGCACCACTAACAGCTTTAACAGCACTGTTAATCATTGCCACAGCATTAGCACCAATCAATGAAACATCATATTTTGAGTTATTATGTTGTGCCAATACCTCACCTGACATATCAAAAATTGCTGAGGCTAAGTAACCATCAACTTCTTGTAGTGGTTTTAAGCTATCTTCTAATGAAGCCATTATTTTTTTTCCTGTATTAGTTTTGTTAACTTGAGTTTCTTTGGTGTCTTCCATAGAACCAAAGTCTTTATCGTCGCTTGTTTTAACAGGCTTGTCAACTGCTTTTAGTTGCTGTACTTTTTCTTTTAAAAGCTGAATAGTGAATGTTTTTTTAGACTGTTTACCTATATTGGGTTGTTGTTTTTGAAACGTCGCGTATCTATCATATAGCTCTGTTAAAGGGGTGCTAATATTTTGCCGAAATTTTTTATCGGGAAGTGGTCTAAAGCTGACCTCTAAACATTTTTTGTCTAGCACCTGAAAGATAAGTTGTTCACCTTGAGAGTGTTTGCAAAAGGTATCAAATAACTCGCCCTGATAAAAATAGATCGCTGCTTTTGTTTGCATGCACTCAATACTTAATAAGCAGGTTCTTTTTGCCAGGGCAATTAAATTAAACAGGTCATACACCAACATGTTGGCTGCCACTCCCCCTTGGTAAGGGTTATTATCTTCTTGTATCAGTAAGTCTAAGTCATGGACAGACTTCAGCGAGGGCGCGCAATAGATACTAGAGGGCGTTTTATTTTTTGTTGCAGCTAAATCTGATAAGACTGTGATTTGTATATCAGGGTGATTTTTAGCGGCATAAATTAATAAATCAAAAGCATCAAATTCTGCTGGTTCCAAGTCAGTGAGTAAGACATCAATAGTATTATTTTTTAATTTTTTGAGTGCCGCTGAGTTATTAGCGACCAGTATAATATCATCTGATAAAGCTCTATTATGCAATGAGAGTTTAAAGCTGGTTAATAGCAGTGGGTCATGTAAAACAATTAGGGTTTTCTTTTTCATACCTTAAAGCGGATTGAACAATGAGTTAAAAATGTATGTACAGGATTATACTTGAAGCCTTAGTACTGTTGATAAATATTAATCCTTTGATAGCGGGTACTGCCTAACTGCAATTGTTAACAACTGTTAAAAGTTGAACGAGTTGGCACTATGTAAGCTAAGTTTTAGATGTTAGGAGAAGGGAGAAAAGACTCTTTAGATTAAGCCACTTTTCAAAAGTGGCTCATTTATTTCAGCCTCATCACAGCTAAATTCAATCTCTCTACTTATCCGAACTAAACCGTTCACTAAGCCCTTGCATTACCGCATAAAAAACAGGCGTAAAGATTAAAGACATACAAACCGCTGCGATCATACCTCCAACCACGGCTGTACCAATCGCTTGACGACTGGCCGCGCCTGCACCACTTGCGACGACTAATGGCAAAAACCCTAATACCGATGAAAAAGCGGTCATTAATATCGCGCGAAAACGTGAACGCGAGGCTTCCACTGCGGAATCAAAAATACTTTCGCCTTTAGCTCGTAGCTCAGCAGCAAGTTCAACAATTAGAATCGCATTTTTACTTGCCAGCCCAATAATCAGTACGATTCCAATCTGGGTATACACATTATTATCAAATTCGCGAATCATTAAGGCGACGACAGTACCGAGTAAGGCTAGAGGAACCACGAGTAAAACGGCAAGCGGTAAGCTCCAGCTTTCATATTGTGCCGCGAGTACTAAAAATACCAGTACAATCGCTAAAGCAAAAATAACCATCGCTTCTGAACCCACTTGTTTTTCTTGATAAGACATGCCCGTCCACTCAAACCCCATAGAACGTGGAAATTTACTTTCTGCCATTTGCTCCATTAAGTTCAATGCTTCACCTGAACTAAAACCTGCGGCAGCACTGCCTGAGATAGAAGCAGCAGGGTAGAGGTTATAACGTAAAATCGTTTGCGGTCCTAAGGTTTCATCGACATTAATAATCGTGCCTAAAGGTACCATTTCACCTTTTCGGTTACGTACCTCTAATAAGCGTATATCTTCGGGTTTTAAACGGAACTTAGCATCGGCTTGTACTTTTACCTGCCATGTACGCCCAAATTTATTAAAATCATTGACGTAAGAAGAGCCTAAATACGCTTGTAAGGTATTGAAAACATCATTTAAAGGAATATCCAAGGTTTTGGCTTTAGTACGATCTACTTCAGCAAAGAGTTGCGGTACACCCGCTCGAAAGGTGGAGTTTAAACGTGCTAGCCCTGATTGACTGCGGCTATCAGCAATCATTTCATTAGTCATACGCTGGAGTTCATCTAAGCCTACATTACCTTTATCTTGCACTTGCATCTGAAAGCCCCCTGACACACCCAGCCCTGGAATAGCAGGTGGGACAAAGGTAAAGATATTTGCCTCTTGAATTTTACTGAGCGATTGATTTAAGTGCTGTAAGATTGCCGCTTGTGTTTCATTTTCTGCAGTACGCTCTTCCCAAGGCTTCATAACAACAAAAATCGTTGCCGCATTCGAGGCATTTGTGCCGTCTATCATGGAAAACCCACCTAAGGAAATCCAGTCTTTAACGCCGGGCGTTTTCTCTAAAATACTATCTAGTTTTGCGAGTACTTCATCAGTACGTTGTTTAGAAGCGGCATCGGGGAGTTGTATGCTGGTAATCACATAACCTTGATCTTCTACAGGTAAAAATGCAGAAGGGATTTTAGTAAATTGCCAGCCACTCGCTACGGCTATGGCGAGTGCTAATAGCATCATAATAAAACCACGGCGCACCACGACCTTTAAAAAATTAGCATAGCCATTTGAAGCGGCACTAAAAAAGCGATCAAAGCCACGGAAAAAAACATTTTTCTTGCCCGAAGCAGGGCGTAATAAGATACCTGCTAAGGCTGGGCTTAAGGTGAGGGCGTTTAAAGAGCTAAACAGAGTGGAAATAGCAATGGTCAGGGAAAATTGTCGATACATTTCCCCTGTAATGCCTGGTAAAAATGCGGTGGGAACAAAAACAGCAAGCAATACCAGTGTGGTGGCGATTACAGGGCCTGATACATCATTCATTGCTTGAATAGCGGCTTCTTTAGAGGACATGCCTTTTTCTATATAAGCGGTGGTGGCTTCGACCACCACAATGGAATCATCGACCACAATTCCAATTGCCAAGACCAGCCCAAATAAGGTCAGCATATTTAAAGAAAAGCCCATCATTGACATGACTATAAAGGTGGCAATTAAAGACACAGGAATAGTAATGGCTGGGATAATCGTGGCACGCCAATCTTGTAAAAAGATAAATAAAACAATAAAAACTAAAGCACCTGCTTGATATAAGGTAACAAATACTTCATTGATTGAAGCACTGACAAATAAAGTCGTATCGTAGGGAATTTTATACTCTAAATCTTGGGGAAAATTAGCTGCTAACTCCTGCATTTTTGCACGTACTTGGTCGGCAACATCTAAGGCATTTGCACCAGGTAATTGATAAATACTGATACTGCTAGAAGCGACACTGCTCAGTTGTGAGCTAATATCATAGGTTTTTCCACCTAGCTCTACGCGTGCCACATCTTTTAAGAAAGTAAGATTACCGTGTTCACCCGTTTTGATAATCATATTTTCAAACTGAGCTATATCGGTTAAACGCCCTAAAACATTAATTGAATATTGAAAGTTTAAACCTTCGGGAACAGGCGGCTGCCCAATCTGTCCTGCGGCAACTTGCACGTTTTGCTCGCGCATTTCATTGAGAATATCTTGGGTAGTAATCCTACGTGATTTCATTTGTTCTGGATTCAGCCAGATACGCATACTGTAATCACTGGGCGGAAAAATACTCACATCGCCCACGCCTTTAATACGGCTGAGCTGGTCAAGAATATTTAAGGTGGCATAGTTACTTAAATACAGCTCATCAAAAGTACCATTCGGTGAGGTTAGGGCAATAAATAGGATAATATTGGCCGATTTCTTTTTCGTGCTCACCCCTTGACGATTGACCTCTTCGGGTAAATTCGGCGTAGCTAAAGCAACACGATTTTGCACCATGACTTGTGCCATATCTAAATCTGTACCGACTTCAAAGGTGGTGGTTAAGGTATAAGAACCATCGCCCGCGCTGGTGGAAGACATATACAGCATATTTTCCACACCATTCACTTCTTGTTCAATCGGTGCGGCAACGGTCTCAGCAATCACTTGTGCATTTGCCCCTGGGTAAGAGGCACGGACTTCAACCGTCGGTGGTGTAATTTCAGGGTATTGCGCACTAGGTAAAGTCAATACTGAGACGATACCTGCAATCAATAAAATTATAGAAATAACACTGGCAAAAATCGGGCGTTCAATAAAAAATTTAGAAAACATAGTTAACCTTCTTTTGCAGCTGTTTGAGGATTGACAGCACTACCAGGACGAGCTTTTTGTAAGCCATTCACAATCACCCGGTCAGAGGCGTTAATACCTTCTTTAATAACCACCATACCTGCTATTTTTTGCCCTGTGACCACCGCACGTTTTTCCACTTTATTGTCTTTATCAACAATTAATAAGTAGCGACCACTTTGGTCTGCCGAAATCGCACGTTCATTAATTAATAAGGCATTTTTAGTGTTAGCAATCGGCAAGCGTAGGCGGGTAAATAAACCTGGTAATAGGCGCGGTGGTTTTGCTGCGTTGGAAAAAATCCCGCGTAACTGCATCGTGCCTGTGCTGGTATTCAGTTCAGACTCGCCAAAATCCAGTGTGCCTATATGCGGAAAGCCTTGTTCATCAGATAAGCCCAGTTGTAGCGGGATATTTAAGTCTTTCTCAGAAAGTTGTTTACGCACTATACCCAATGCCTGTGCTTTTTCTCTACGCATTTTCATCAGTTTTAATAGATCACGCTCATTAATATGAAAATAAACATACATCGGTTGGTATTGGGTGATGGTGGTTAATGAAGTTGCTTCTTTATCACCGACTAAATTACCCACATCCACTAAGTTTCGGCTAACGCGCCCGCTAATGGGTGCAGTGACTTGAGTATAGCTCAGTTGAATTTTGGCACTGCGTACTTTAGATTCTTTTAAGCCAATTTGTGCCTTTGCCACATCACGTTCTGTTTGACGGCGTAGGTGGTCTGTTTTAGAAATAAAGTTTTTCTTAATTAATTGGTCAGCACGTTTTAATTCAGCTTGGGTACGATTAAATTCTGCTTTAGCACTAATCAACTGCGCTTCTGCAGCGGCTAATTCCGCCTCATAAGGCTCAGGGTCAATGATAAATAATAAATCGCCTTTTTTTACCTGCACACCTGAAACAAAGTGAATGCTGAGCAATTCACCAGAGACACGCGCCTTGACATCCACAGCAGCAACGGCTTGTGTCGTACCTGTAAAACTGAGGTATTCGGTGACATCTTGTTGCGTGGGCAGGCTGACAGTCACTTCAGGTGGTGGTGGGGCAATATATTCATTTTTTGGTTGCTCACAAGCGGTGATGAATACGCTGAGTAAAACCATAAAAAACTGCGCTATATAACGGCGTTTGCAAGCAAGCATAAGTGACCTAAGTGAGAGTGAGTAGAGCATTGATGCTAATTAGAACATAAGCCAAATATTCATACAATAAAGCTTAAAGAGAAAACTTATAATTAAACTATTATTAAGCCCCTGTTTTTAGTAAAATGATTCCAT
Organism: Methyloprofundus sp.; assembly: GCA_013138595.1. GTDB lineage: Bacteria > Pseudomonadota > Gammaproteobacteria > Methylococcales > Methylomonadaceae > Methyloprofundus. The sequence goes on from WTCM01000068.1 coordinate 17,385, forward strand.
TTTTTATATTAGGAATTAGTCATATTATGAATAAGCAAGCCATGTTTTTAGCTTTAAGTTTAACTGCATTATCAAATGTACATGCCGCAGGTGTTGATGTTGATGCAGGTAAAGATGCTTTTGAAACTTGCAGAGGTTGTCATACTTCACCTGGGACTAGTAATGTTTACCCCACTTACTATGTACCTAAAATAGGTGGGCAGCACCCAAGTTATACGGTCGCTGCTTTAAAAGCGTATAAAGCATCAAACCGTCCACACCGTACTATGATGGCAAATACCATTAGTATGTCAGACAGCACAATGGCGAATGTAGCGGCTTACTTAGCAACTGTAGACGGATCAACAAAAGCGATTCAAAATGGCGGGGATGCTAAAAAAGGTAAGGTTTTAGCGGCTGCTTGTATTGCTTGTCATAATGGTGATATAGAAACAGATTCTAGTAACCCTATTTTAGCAGGGCAGCATGCTAACTATTTAGAAAGAGCTATCAGCGAGTACCAATCAGGCAAGCGTACTAGCCCATTAATGCAGTCTATGGTACAAGGTTTATCAGAAGATGATGTAAAAGATATTGCGGCTTATTTTACTAATCAGAAAGGTTTAACAACAGTAGAATAATCGACGACAAAGTTAAGGCGGCGTTGCTAGCTGTTTTGACTTTTGCCACTGTATTGAGTTAGGTTTTTATTGTCTTGCAATAAAAACCTAATCACTCTGGTTTGTATGATTTATGGGATAAAGCTGACTAAAAGCTTGCATAGGACTTAAGTGTTTCTTGCCCAATTATTGTTGCTGTTAAAGAGTATAAAAACTGCTTTGGCTGAGTCGCTAAAAACTCACTGATTAACCATTGATCTTTTCCTGAAAATATTTCATTAGTAGTAGAATTCAGGAAACAGAAATCTTCTTTCTTTGCAAACAATGGAAAACCATATTTCATTGCTATAACTCTTTCATTATCTGTCATTTTGTTATCCCCTGAATTCGTATAATAAGTTCATAACCCTCTGCAAATTGTGGCTACCTGCTTAACACGGGACTACATAAGTCTGTAGGTGCAGATTTATCTGCACTGTGCGGCTAAAGCCGCACCTACGAATAATATTGCTGTATTGCATACCCCATGTTAAATGTGTACCCCAAACTTTAATCAACTTTGTCTTTCCCCAACTCATGCAATTCAATATTAATAATCCTCAACGCCGCTAAAATCGCTGCAAAAACTTGGTTAGAATGCACCCCACGGGTTTTGCGCATCTTATGCTCACAATCCCAAGTAATCACACATTCTGTTAAGGCACTGGTATGTCCGCCTTTAGGGATTCTCACTTCATAGTCTACTAAAGCAGGTAAAGTGTAATCATGTAGTTTCATGACCTTATTCACCGCATCAATAAACGCATCAAAGCCGCCATTGCCACAGCCTGAAGCAACATGTTGCTTGCCTTGTACATCCACTCGTATACTCACGGTGGATTCTAAATCAAAACCGCTAGTAATGGAGCAATTTAACAGTTTGATATGCTGATAACTTTTGCTTTCTAAAACATCCGCAATAATAAACGGTAAATCATCAGTCGTAATCGTTTGCTTAGAATCACCTAACTTAACGATTCTTGCCAGCACTTTCTTTTGATTTTCTTCTGAAAGCTCTAGCTCTAATAATTCTAAGTTCTTTTTTAATGAGGCTTTGCCGCTCATTTTTCCCAGTGCGTAACTATGGATACGCGAAAAACGTTCAGGGACTAATTTACTTTTGTATAAACCGCCTTTTTGGTCACCATCGGCATGAATACCCGCTGTTTGGGTAAAAACATCGGTGCCTATAATCGGCGTATTCGCAGACACGCGTTTGCCTGAAAAGTTCTCAACGATATTACTGGTGCGCATTAAGTGACTTTCATCGATGGAAAGCTCCATATTCATTTTGTCACGTAACACCACACTGACTTGCGCTAATGAAGCATTCCCTGCGCGTTCACCTAGACAGTTCACCGTACAGTGAATAGAATTAATCCCAGCACGTACAGCTGCCATGACATTCGCTGTTGCTAAGCCATAATCATTATGTGGGTGGAAATCAAAATGCAATTCTGGGTAACGCTGACACATATCGCCTAAGTTATCGAAAACTTCTTCGGGGGACATGACCCCTAAAGTATCGGGAAGCATAAAGTGCGTGATTCCCGCATGTAATAGCTTATCCATTAGCTCGAAAACATAAGTACGGTTATCTCGATAACCATTCGACCAATCTTCTAAATATACATTAACTACTAGCCCTTTCCCTAGTGCATAATCAATGGTTTTTAAAATATCATCAACATGTTGCTGTAGTGTTTTACCTAATTGATCGCGGCAATGTTTTTCACTGCCTTTGGTCAATAGATTCATTACGCTACCGCCTGCTTCTACTATCCAATCAACACTGCGGGTATGATCGACAAAACCTAAAACTTCGACCCGTCCATCAAAACCTTCGGCACGTGCCCAATCATTAATACGTTTAACACCGTGTTTTTCACCGTCTGAAACACGCGCAGAAGCGACTTCAATACGGTCTACACGCAATGATTGTAAAAGGGCTTTGGCGATATTAAGCTTTTCGTCAGGCGAATAAGAAACGCCTTGCGTTTGTTCGCCATCACGTAAAGTGGTATCCATTAACTGGATATGTCGGGGTTGGGTGGACATGGGGTTACCTAGAGATTAGGGGGGGGTTATCTATCACTCACATTACTTGACGCAAAAAGGAAGATATTTTTTACATCACTAAAAAAGTGACTATTTTTAGGCTATTGATAGCTTTTCTACTTCGTTTAAATTGACGTTTTTTCTAGCTTCCCAAAGGTTATAGTTGCTTTGCATGGCTAGCCAACTTTCAGGGCTACGCCCTAATGTTTTTGAAAGCCTTAATGCCATTTCAGAGCTAATATTACTACGCCCTTGAATAAGGCGGTTAAATGTTGACGGAGCAACGTGTAGTTTTAAGGCTACTGCTCTATAACTAATACTTAATGGATCAAGGTAAACTTCACGAATAAATTCCCCTGGGTGTGGTGGCTTATGCATGCTCATTAGTGATAATCCTCATAATCTACAATATACGCATCACCATCTTTAAACTCAAAAGTAATGCGCCAGTTTTTATTGACATCAATTGCCCAAAGACCTTCTTTTTTCCCTTTAAAGAATGTAATCGAAAATCTGGTAAATTCATATCTTCAATAGAGCTTGCCGTATCTAAAGCAACCAACCTCATTTTCAACTTTGATTTATGAGCTGGATTAATGCCCGCTGTACTTTCTTTACCAAAAAATAACTCAAGCCCTTTGTGTTTGAATGATCTAATCATGGGCTAATTATAACTTTTTTGCGCGTTGCGCAACGCGAATTATTTTTTTATAGCCTAGCAAGTTAATGGTTCGCCATAAAAATGGCAAGGTACGCAATGCGTACCCTACCCATCAATCCATAAAAACTAAGCCCAAAGCCAAGGATAAGCTTGCTTGTGCTTGGTTTCGTATTGATCGATTAAATCAGTATGCTCTAAAGTCAAACCAATATCATCTAAGCCTTTGAGTAAGTTATTTTTACGAAAAGGATCTACCTCAAATTTAAAGCCATTGCCCGCAGGTGTCACTAATTCTTGATTTTCTAAATCAACAATAAATTGTACGCCTTCATTTGCGGCAACTTCATCCATTA
>WTCM01000005.1 GCA_013138595.1 Methyloprofundus sp.
AGGCATTAGGGGAAACGATGATTGTAGTCATGGCGGCAGGTTTACGCCCCAACCTTTCTTGGAATGCCTTGGAAGATATGACTACGGTAACGGTACGTATTGTGGATGCCTTGGTGGGTGATAATGAATTTAATTCGCCTGATACCTTGTCTGCCTTTGCATTAGGTTTGGTACTCTTTGTCGTGACTTTAATTTTAAATATTATTTCCATTAGCTTAATTCGTAAGTTTAAAGAAAAATACAAGGTGAATACCTTATGAGCCATTCAACAGACAATCCCTTTTATGACCCTAGCTTGACTAAACGTCACTTTAAAGCCAAGTTGTTTAAAGGCTTCACTATCACTTCGATTATTTTTTCCATTAGTTTTCTGGTATTTTTTCTAGGGGATATGGTTTACAAAGGCTTGCCTGCCTTTCAGCAGTCTTATATACAGATTGAGGTGGAATATAATGATAAAACTATCAAATCAACGCGCAAGGCGATAGATAGAAAATACCGTAAAGTTGTCAGTCGTGCTTGGTTAAGAGATATACCTAAGCGCGTCAAAGCCCAGCATGAATTGATGAATACCACGCAAACGACATGGGTGCTATTAAATCACCAAGTGGATCAATATTTAAAAGGGCATTATTACAAGGTCAAAGACAAAGACCTTAAGCTTATTAAACAAATGCAGGCAGAAGGCAAAGTAGAGCAGCATTTTAATAAAATTTTCTTTACCCACGGCGATTCAAAAATCCCTGAAAATTCAGGCTTTAAATCAGCCATTGTTGGCTCGATTTTAACCTTAATGATTACCATGATCGTCGCTTTCCCTTTAGGCGTAATGACCGCGATTTATTTAGAAGAATTTACCGAGGATAATCGCTGGGCACAATTTATCGAAGTAAATATTAATAACCTCGCTGCGATTCCGTCTATTTTATTTGGTCTATTAGGCTTAGCTGTTTTTATTAGTTTATTTGGAATGCCGCGTAGTTCGCCTTTAGTCGGTGGTTTAACCTTAGCCTTAATGACTTTGCCGATTATTATTGTCAGCTCACGCGCCGCTTTAAGGAGTGTCCCTGATAGCATACGTCAAGCGGGTTACGGTTTAGGTTTAACCAAGGTACAAGTGGTACAAGACCATGTCTTACCGCTGGCTTTTCCTGGGGTGATGACAGGCTCTATTATTGGTTTATCACAAGCAATGGGCGAAACCGCGCCGCTCATTATTATTGGCATGATTGCCTTTATTCCTGATACGCCCGACTCTTTTTTTGAAGCGGCAACGGTGATGCCCGCACAATTATTTACGTGGGCTGGGATGCCAGAAAGAGCGTATGTAGAGCGTACAGCGGCAGGGATTATGGTGTTAATCAGTATCTTAATTGGTTTAAATACCTTAGCAATTTATTTAAGAAAGAAATTTGAAGTGAAGTGGTAAAGCAATGAATTTAACAAATAATACAAAAGTCGCGGTGCAAGATTTACATCTCTATTATGGAGATAATCATGCGTTGCATGGCATCAATATGGATATTTATGCCAATCAAATTACCGCACTCATTGGCCCCTCTGGCTGTGGTAAATCTACTTTTTTACGCTGCCTTAATCGTATGAATGATTTGATTAAAAGCGTAAGAATAGAAGGTCAGGTCATTATTGACCAGAAAAACATCTACGATAAAGATGTAGATGAAGTCGCTGTGCGCAAACGTATCGGTATGGTTTTTCAACAGCCCAACCCCTTTCCTAAGTCGATTTATGACAATGTTGCCTACGCGCCGCTTAAGCATGGGATTGTTAAAAAAGGGGCGAGCTGTGATGAATTAGTCGAAAAATCACTGATCCAAGCAGGCGTATGGAACGAAGTGAAAGATAAGTTATCAGAACCTGGAACTTCACTGTCAGGTGGGCAACAGCAACGCTTGTGTATTGCACGTACTATAGCCGTCGAGCCTGATGTCATCCTAATGGATGAGCCAACCTCAGCATTAGATCCTATTTCTACCGAAAAAATTGAAGCCTTAATGCTGGAGTTAAAGAAAGAGTACACCATTATTATTGTGACTCACAATATGCAACAAGCAGGGCGTGTTGCCGATATGACCGCATTTTTTCATTTAGGGGATTTAATCGAATACGATAAAACCGAAACGATTTTTATTAACCCCACAAAACAAAAAACCGAAGACTATATTACTGGGAGATATGGCTAATGTTAGTAAGCGAAGCACAAAAATTAGCGACAATTCGGCAAGATATGCTGGAACTAGGGCGTATCGCACTAGACATTAATGAAGCTGTTTTAGAGAAGCTAGAGAAAAATGAAATCAGTACTTTAAAAGAATTAAAGCTGAGTTCAAAAAAGGATTGGTATAACAAGATTGCTGCGATTGATACCAAAATCATCCATCTTTTCGCTTTATATACACCAGAAGCACGTGATTTAAGAGAGTTGGTTGCTTTTCTAAAGATCACCAATGAATTTGACCGCATTATTAATAGCAGTCATTCCTTTATGCGTGACTTTCCTAAAATATTATCTGCTGAAGTGGATCAAAGCTTTATTTTAGAATTTGCCATCCCCTTGCAAAAAACCTGTGTGGCAGCTTTGCAAAATACCCTAGACATGTTCGATACAGATGATAAAGCACTGGTGAGTGAGCTTTATAAAGCGGTCGTCGTAGAAGAAAATGAAAATGATGATATGTATAAAATCATTGAGCGTAATTTATTAAAGAAAATCAATAAAGACTTGCCGTTATCTAGGGAATATCAAGGTGTGATGTCTGCGTTACGACGCTTAGAAAAAATAGCCGATCGTGCTTTAAGTATTGCCGTGTTAATGCATTATGCCAAAATTGGCGGGGAGATTAATAAGGTCAAAGTGTCAAAATAGCGTAAGTATTTTACGCTTAGAAAAGCCCCGACTGATATATTATTTTTCTTTCAATAAAAAAGCTAAAGTTGTTTCAAGATTGTCATTTTCATTATGTGGTATTATATCCAGCCTAATAAAGCCTGTGTACAGCAGTACCCTGCTTTATACAGCCCCTTGCAAGGATGCTATAAAACAATAAGATAGGATGTTTTTACGGCTGTTTCTTATACCTAGTTAAATTTAAAACACGATAAATGATAACTTCAGATATTTCACACGCTGCTGGCCAGCAAGGTGGTTTATGGCAGTATCGCCATTTTGTGCTGAGCTCCATTCGTAATGAAATGATTAGCCGTTTTTCACGCAGTAAATTGGGTGGCTTATGGATGATTATTAACCCTCTCTCCCAAGTACTGATTTACGCCTTAATTTTCTCCAATGTATTAGCCTCTAAATTACCGGATTCCGATAATAAATATTCCTATGCTTTTTATTTATTAGCAGGGCAGCTCGCTTGGATGTTGTTTAATGAGGTGATTACGCGTAGCTTGAATATTTTTATTGAGCAGGGAGACTTAATGAAAAAAATGAGTTTCCCGCGTAGCACTTTACCAGCAATTGCTATCGGTTCCAGTCTATTGAATAATTTTTTCTTATTGATTGCAGTCTTGGGGATTTTTCTAGTTTTTGGTCAGTCTTTTTCGCTGCTTATGTTATGGCTTATACCTTTAACCTTTGTGGTGATTATTCTAGCAATGGGCATAGGTTTAATACTAGGTATTTTTAATGTTTTTTTGCGTGATATAGGGCATGTTGTGCCTATTGTTTTACAGGTTTGGTTTTGGTTTACACCGATTGTTTACCCTGAAAAAATCATTCCAGAAAAATATCGCCACCTTATGGAAATTAATCCCATGTATACCATGGTGAATGCTTACCATGATATCTTGGTTTATCAGCAAGCACCGCAACTTGAAAGTATCGCGATTGTTTTAGCAGGGGCTTTAGCAATGCTGTTATTAAGTCTCTTTATATTTCGTCGTGCAAGTGCCGAAATGGTCGATGTACTATGAGTTTATTTTTACTAAAGACAAAAGAAAAAATTATTAATGGGCTTAGATCCATACAGATATTAAAGGTTAATACACTATGAAACTAGATTTCTATCAGGCATTTGAAAATAAGTTACAGACTGAGCGTGAAAATAATAAAGCGCGCTTGGAAATGTACTTACCTTTTCTACAAGTTTTGCAGGGAATGTATCCCGGCGCTGGGGTGATTGATCTCGGTTGTGGTCATGGTGAATGGTTAGAGCTTTTAAAGGAAAATAATTTTTCTGCTCAAGGCGTTGATATAGATGTGGATATGTTCAATATCTGTCAAAGCAAGCAATTAAATGTAGAGCAAGCAGATGCTATTAGCAGTTTACAAGCATTAGCAGATGGGAGCCAGTTGCTTGTATCCGTGTTTCATTTAGTTGAAAACATGCCTTTTGCTGAGGTACAAATATTGGTAGAAGAGGCATTACGTGTGCTTAAACCTGCTGGTTTATTGATTATGGAGACGCTTAAGCCACAAGATAGTCAGTTAAACATTCATTTAGCCGCTGATACCAGCCAGAGTATTCCTGCAGAATTGCTGACTTTTCTACCTGAATATTATGGCTTTGAAAAGGTTCAAACTCAGTATTTGCAGGAGCCGTCGTTATTGTACGATGAGCGATTAAGTTCATTGTCAGGTGAGGCAAAGCAAAACTATGTGGTATTGGCGCAGAAAGAGGTTCAACAGCCATTGCTAGGCTTAAGCCACACAGAGTTTGAGCAGCAATACGGTATTAGCTTAGGAAAAATGGAATGGGCAGAACCGCAGCTTAAAGAAAGTTTTTTACAAGCAGAGCTTAAAAACCTGCAAAAAGAACTAAAGGATAAAGAAGCCGAACTCTTAGAATATAAAATACTGTCAGCTAAGCAAACCATTGAGTCTGACTTACTACAGCAAGATTTTTCGAAGAAAAATAAAAACTTACAGAAAAATAGCAAAAAGATTGGGAAACAAGCGATTGTTATAGGTACTTTACAGTTAGAAGTGGTTGCCGCTAAATCTAAAACAAAAGAACTAAAACTTAAAATTGATGAACTCCACGTATCAAACCATGAGTGGTACAGCAAAGCAGATAAATTAGATGAAGAGCTGAAGTGGGTCTATGCCAGTAAATCATGGCTTATTATGCAAGGTCTCTTGAAAATATTGAATTTTTTCAGATACTTAGTGCGGCAGCCAATGCGATTAGTATTAAGCATGCTGGTGGCTACGATGGATTTTATTATTGAAAAACCATATTTAAAAAAGTTATTTTTAAGTATTTTGGTGAAATTTCCACGTTTAAAATCTTATTTTAATATGATTGCTTTAAAAGCGGGGTTATCCACTAAGGTTACGTCTGATACTGATGTTTTTTCATTTACTGCTAAAGGTAAGCATCGAGCAAAACAAGAAGAGTTAGTGCTATCACCAAGTGCACAGCATATTTATGCAGACTTAAAACAAGCTATTAAAAATAAGGGTGAGTAATGCGTATTGTTATTGATTTACAAGGGGCACAAACAGGTAGTCGCTTCCGTGGTATTGGGCGTTATAGCACTTCTTTGACTAAAGCAATCATTCGGCACCGCGGTGAGCACGAAGTTTTTATTGTTTTAAGTGCATTTTTAGGGGATACGATTGAAGAAATACGTGCTGAATTTCAGCATTTATTACCTCCAGAAAATATTCAGGTATGGAGTGCGGCAGGTCATAAAACGGCAGAGATGACGCGAGAGGCTTTTATCGCTAGTTTGCGCCCAGATATTGTCCATATTTCTAGTTTGTTTGAGGGCTTTAGTGATGCTGTTGTCAGTATTGGGCGCTTTGATAAACAGACCCCTGTGAGTGTGTCGCTATATGATTTGATTCCATTATTGAATCCTGGGCATTATTTGACCCCTTACCCGGTTTATGAGCGTTATTATTTGCAGCAAATTGAGTATATAAAAAAGGCTGCCGTCCTTTTAGCGATCTCAAATTTTTCTAAGCAAGAAGGTATAGAGTATCTAGGCAAATATGGTCAGCCCATTGTTAATATCAATACGGCAGTTGATGATTTTTTTAAACCCATTAAGCATACTAAAGCACAAACACAAAAGATTTATGATAAGTTTGGGCTAAACCGCTCTTTTATTCTGTATACCGGAGGCGTGGATGACCGAAAAAATATTCCTCGCCTAATTAGAGCCTATAGCTTTCTTGCCAATAGTATTAGAGACTCACATCAATTGGTATTAGCAGGTAAGGTATCAGATGATGTCAAACTTTTTTTAAAGCATGATGCCAAATTAGCAGACTTGCGTAGTGGTGAGCTAATCTTTACAGGTTATATTAGTGATAAAGAGCTGGTTAGCCTATATAACCTTTGTGAGCTTTATGTTTTTCCTTCATGGCATGAGGGCTTTGGCTTGCCTGCGCTTGAGGCTATGTCTTGTGGTGCCGCGGTTATCGGGTCTAATACCACCAGTCTGCCTGATGTGATAGGCAATAAGGATGCCTTATTTGACCCATTTTCAGAAGAGTCGATTGCACATAAAATTACTGAGGTATTGAGTGATGAAAGGTTACGCCAAAGTTTAATTAAAAAAGGGCTCAAGCAAGCGAAGAAGTTTTCTTGGGATAAAAGTGCTAAAAAGGCTATTGCAGCCTTTGAAACCGTTGTGCAAAAACAATCAAAACTGCCTAAGGAGGCTTCAGAAGGTCTCGTTAAAAAACTGGCTTTTGTATCACCGTTACCTCCTGAAAAAAGTGGCATTGCAGGGTACAGTGCCGAGTTGCTACCTGCACTTGCTGCATTCTATGATATTGATGTCATTGTGAATCAAGATCAAGTATTGGAACCGTGGATTGAAGAAAATTGTCCAATTCGCAATATCGAGTGGTTTTTAAATCATGCGGAAGAATATGACCGTGTGTTGTATCATTTTGGCAACTCGCATTTTCATGAACATATGTACCCCTTGTTAAAAAAGATTCCTGGTGTCGTTTGTTTACATGATTTTTATATGAGTGGCTTTAGTCGTTATAAGGAATTAACAAAAGAAGAGCCTTATCGTTGGACCAGAGACCTTTATAAAGCGCATGGCTATCATGCTGTCAGTGAGCGTTATCATGCGCCTAAAGATGAAGAGGTGATGTATTACTATCCGTGTAATTTGGACGTGATACAGCCAGCAACAGGTGTCATTGTACACTCCAATTATTCCAAACAGCTCGCAATGCAATGGTTTGATAACAGAATGAGCGAAAGCTGGCGAGTGATTCCCTTATTGCGCGAAAGGAAAGAAATACCTAAAAATGTTAATTTAAGAGAAAAGTGTGGGATTCCTGAAGATGGCTTTGTCGTATGTGCTTTTGGTTTAATTGATTCAACAAAACTTAACTACTCTTTGTTGATTGCATGGTTATCTAGCCACCTCTATAAGGACCCTAATTGCTATTTGATTTTTGTGGGTGACAGCCCTGTGGCTGATACTATGTGTGAGCTTAAAAGTGCACTTAAGGGGCGTAAAGAATTTGAGGGGCGGGTACGCATCACAGGCTGGACGAACGATGATATGTTTCATGCCTATTTAGCGACAGCGGATATTGCGGTGCAATTGCGTACGCGCTCTCGTGGTGAAACATCAGCTGCAGTCTTGGATTGTATGAACTACGGTCTGCCTGTGATTAGTAATGCAAATGGTTCGATGGCAGAACTGCCGAGTGATGCTGTTTATTTAATTGATGATGACTTTTCGGAAGAAGACTTAATTGATGCCTTAGAGAGCTTATGGCAGGATGCCACCAAGCGCCAAGCACTCTCACTTAAGGCTAAAGAAACAATTGCGACTAAGCACTCGCCTGAAAACTGTGCGAAATTGTATTTTGAAGCGATTGAAGCGTTTTATCAAACGGCAGCAACAGGTCGGCAGCAACTGATTACTAGTTTGGCAGAAAGTGATCAGTTATTAACCAGTGATTATAAGCTTAAAAAAATCGCGCGCAGTTTAGCGCAAAATATGCCTGATAAACAGCCTGAAAAACGTTTCTTTATTGATGTGACAGCAACCAGTAGTCATGATTTAAAAACAGGAATAGAACGTGTTGCGCGTGCGATATTGTTGCAATTAATACAGAATCCTCCCCAAGGGTTTCGCGTTGAGCCTGTTTATTTAAGTCAAGAAGGTGGACAGTGGCATTATCGTTATGCACGTGCTTATACTTTAGAGTTATTAGATTGCCCGCAGGATTGGATTAAGGATGAGCCTATAGAAGCACAATTTGATGATGTCTTATTGGGCGTAGACTTATCAGGACATCTTGTGGTGGCTGCAGAAAAAGCAGGTGTTTATCAGTATTTAAGACGCTTAGGTGTACATATTACCTTTACCATCTTTGACTTATTACCTGCTCAATCACCTGAGATGTTTCCTAAAGGTGCGAGCAAGGCCTACATTACATGGCTAAAATCAGTTTGTAGAGTATCAGATAGAGTTGTTTGTATTTCACAAACGGTTGCTAATGAACTCAGTGAATGGCTATTAGATCATAAAATAAAGCGTGTTAAGCCCTTAGAAGTTAACTGGTTTCACTTGGGTTCTGATATGATGTCCACAATGCCTAGTAAAGGTTTACCTGATACAGCCGAGCAACAATTAGCACTATTTGCTGCTAAACCTAGTTTACTAATGGTCGGTACGATAGAGCCACGTAAAGGACACTTACAAACGCTGGAAGCCTTTGAAAAACTTTGGGCTGATGGGCAAGATATTAATTTAATTATTGTTGGTAAAGAAGGTTGGAAGGGATTAAAAGATAGTGAAAGACGTACGATCCCTGAGATTACTCAGGTCTTACGCGAGCACCCAGAGCGTAATAAGCACTTATTTTGGTTAGAAGATGCCAGTGATGAATACTTAGAAAAAATTTATGCTGCATCCAGCGCGCTTATTGCGGCAAGTGAAGGCGAAGGCTTTGGGTTGCCACTCATTGAAGCGGCACAACATCAGTTAGCGATTATTGCGCGAGATATTCCCGTTTTTCGTGAGGTCGCTGCTGAGCATGCTTTTTATTTTAGCGCAGATAAGGCGGAGGATTTAGCTTTAGCACTTCAAGAATGGTTAGCATTGCTTGCCTCTAATCAACAGCCAAATTCAGAGGCAATGCCTTGGCTTACATGGGAAGATTCTGTTAAACAGTTACTTAAAATAGGTGCTTGGTAGAGGGGTTAAGAGTTTATAAGCGATATTTCAGGGCTCGTTATGCTTTGTTATTATGTGCGTATCCCCACAAATTACTTTTAAAATTTGAATAATGAGCCCCTATTTTGTGATTTTTAACCCAATTCTTAGACTATGCATTTGCATAAAAAAACTAGGGTAATAAAATTAATCTTAATGCACTTATTTAGGCTAAGTGCAAAAACACACATTTAGGGGTATCAAAATGAAAAAGCAATTATTAGCAGTCAGTATTTTATCTATTCTTTCCACAAATGTCGCCTTTTCGGATGGCATTTCAGGAGGCGCTAGAGCAGATTTTGGAAGTAATGAACTTGTGGTTCCCTGCGTTAAGGTTGTGAACTCAGGGGATGAAAATATAGAAGGGCAGTATTTTGATATTGTCTTAAAGCAAAGAGGTTCGTCTTTAAATTATGAAGTTATTTTTGGTGCAGCTGAATTTGATGAAACCTGTATTGCAGCGATTGATGCAATGCTTGAAAGTGATGAAGATACGGATGATGTTGATGGCGATGCCTCTGGGCTGATTGCTTTATTAACAGGTGGGGGTGATGACTCAGACGATGACTCAGATGATGAAGATGATTCAGACGATGAAGATGATTCAGATGATGAAGATGACTCAGACGATGAAGATGATTCAGACGATGAAGATGACTCAGACGATGAAGATGACTCAGACGATGAAGATGACTCAGACGATGAAGATGATTCAGACGATGAAGATGAAGATGAAGATGAAGATGATAATAAAAGTAAAGGCAATAGCGGTAAATAATAAAGAGTAATCTTTATTGGCTCTATAGCGCAGTGACTTTGAATGACAAGATGCTTGGTTTGTAAGACTACAAATCAGGCATTTTTTTTAGTCTACTTTTGATGCAACCTGAGCCTGTTCAAAGGTAGCCATTTGTGAATGTAAGGCACAAGCTGAACGTAAAATAGGAATAGCCATTGCAGCGCCACTGGCTTCACCCAGTCTCATATTAAGATTTAATAAGGGAGCAGCAGCCAATCTATCAAGTATAATTTGATGTCCTTGCTCTTGTGAACAGTGTGAAAAAATTAACCAAGGCTTTAGCGTCGGATTAATATGACTCGCAAGCAAAGCGGAAACACTACAAATAAAACCATCGACCAAAATAGGTAATTTCTGTTGTGCTGCTGATAGATAGGCAGCTGTTAAAGCCGCAATTTCAAAGCCACCTAAATAGCGTAAAATCGCCAGCGGTGTTGTACAGATCCCTTGATATTTATCCAGCGCTTGCTGAATAATTTGCGCCTTGCGCTGAATTTTACCGGCATCTAAGCCTGTCCCTGCACCTGTCAATTGCTCGGCTTTAATATCCAATAGGTAGCAAGCGATTGCTGTCGCACTGCTGGTATTGGCAATGCCCATTTCACCTGCAATAAAAAGCTGGCTGTGTTCACTCCTAGCTCTCTTAACGGCATCTATGCCCACTTGTAAGGCTGCGTTTAATTGTGCTTCGCTCATTGCGGCTTGGTGAAGGAAGTTAGCAGTTCCTAAGCCTACTTTTTGCTGAATAATATTTAAACCACTTAAATCAGCAGCAATTCCCACATCGATAATTTCTAACTTAGCTTGGTATTGTCGTGCTAAAACATTAATCGCCGCACCACCCTTGACAAAGTTTTTGACCATTTCAGCACTGACCGATTGAGGAAAAGCAGAAACACCTTCGTGAGCAATGCCATGATCAGCCGCGAAAATACTAATCCAGACTTTATCCACGCAAGGGCTTTCTGTCGCTTGCATAGCAGCAAGTTGAACGGCTAACTGCTCCAGTTTACCTAAAGAGCCTGCAGGCTTGGTCAGTTGCTGTTGGCGCTCAAGTGCCTTGTGTTGATAATAAGCATCAGGCGCGGGAATAGCTTTATTTAAGCAATCCATTTTAAGCTTATTGTTTTAAAGCAAGTGGCAGCCCCGCGGTGACTAAGGTCACTTGGGTACATAATTGCGCAAGTTGTTGGTGTAACCGCCCCGCCTCATCGACAAAACGACGACTCATACTATCCATGGGAATCACACCAGCCCCCACTTCATTACTGACAAAAATAATATCTGAATGCACATAAGGTAATTCATTTAATAGCGCTTGTTTTTGCTGTAAAAAAATATCTTCTTGATACTCGCCTTGAGCATCAAATAAAATATTAGATAGCCATAAAGTTAAACAATCCACCAGTAGGCAATGCCGCGTATTGGCATAACGTTCTATGGTATCTGCTAATAAAAGAGGTTCTTCAATCGTCTCCCAATGTGGGGGGCGGCTTTCTTGGTGCTTTGCGATACGTGCTTGCATTTCTGCATCACCCGCAGAGCCTGTAGCAATATAGATGACTTCTTTTTGACTGGCGCGTGCAAGTTGCTCAGCATAATGGCTTTTGCCCGAACGTGCACCGCCTAAAATTAAATGTTGCATGGTTTAATCACCTTTTAATCTGACCGCGAGTACATCACATTGCGCATGGTTTAAAATACCGCTAGCGGTTGAACCCAATAATGCTGAGAAACCGTGGCGACCATGTGAGCCGACAATAATTAGGTCAACTTGATTTTCTTCCGCAGTCGCAACAATTTCTAATTTAGCATTGCCCATTTCTAAAAATTGCCTTTCTTCGGGAATACTCAGTGTCTCACTAAAGCTTTTTAAACGTTGTTGACTTGCTTGTATCAGTTGTTCGTTTAAGTCCGTTTCAAATGGAATGACGGGACCATAAGTGCTATCAATAATCGTCAAGTTATCTACGATATGAATAATACTTAAGCGTGCTTGATGTAACTTGGCAAGAGAGGCTGCTTTTTGTGCAACCAGCCGCCCATGTTCAGAAAAATCTGCCGCTAATAAAATATGTTGATAAGTGTCCATAGAGATTCCTTATTAAGTTGTTAGGAGCGAGAATTCAATAATACCCTAGCTCCTTAGCTAGATGCGCTGATAGGGGGAAATAATACGCCTATTATCTGCGAGGCGCTAAAAATATATAAAAAAACCAGCCCTAGTGCAAAAGAAAACGAGCTATTAATGGCATGACGAATAATATGTGCAGAGACTAGCCAGTTCCAGAGCATCAAGGCAAGCAGTGCAATAGCCGCTAAAGTATGCGTGCTATCAATATGTAAGGTGGCAATGACGGGCATGGCAAATAAACTCAGCAGAGCATCCGTGCCTACAAGTGCACAGATGGTTTGCATAAAGCGTTGCATATTATGCGTAATGCTTAAGCTTAATGCAGCAAAGCTGATCACAATAATAAGTTCAAGTGCGACTTGGAGTAGCGCATTCAATGCACCACTCGATAGGCTTATCATCAGGTAGCTAATAAGCGCAAAGGCAAGCATAGACACGCGTAAGAGGATTTGCGAATGCGGCACATCTTGCGGACCTTTTTTGAATAGGCAAATATTAAATAGTAAGGTGAGGTAAGCGTACATAGCGTTATTATAAAATTATTTAATCTCTAATATCATCAACATCGACTTGACCACTTAAGCGACGACGGATATGTGACCATGAAAGACCGATAGCAAGCAAAGCAGATAAGCTAAGTAAAGCTGCCCAAGTAATCGCAGTGGCAGATTCGATTTGCAGTAAGCCATAACTACTAATGAGCCAAACCAGCGTACCAATAAAGGCAGCAGCAAGAATAAGCCCTAAGCCGCCTAAGGCAGACAAAGTAGAGCGTACTAAAATTGCCCAGCCGATCAGTAAGACCACGCCGACAAAGGCATATTCAGCTGCAAAACCAGAACCACTAGGGCTGAGTGCCGCCTGTACCCAGCTATAATAGGAGTATTCAGTCGGGTTATAAGTGGATAAGACTAGAGCGGCAGAACCTATAAAGCGAATTAAAAAGCTAATAAAATTAAAGTTTTTCATGGTTGCTTAAGAGTATAAAAGTAAGTTAGAGTTTTATTATACTGAAATATGTGGCTAAGGATAAGGCGCAATAAGCTTCCAGTATTTTTAAGCAGTATAAACTTTGATGTTATATGCAAGACACGATGGGTGGAAACAGGGACTTCGGTTCGCGGCAATTAAGTTAATGGTTTTATCATTTTATAATCAATGTATTTCACGTAGGTTGGATGAGCTTATCTAGCGTAGCGCAGATAAGGAAATCCGACATTCTGGCGTGTCAACCCTGTCGGATGACGTTTTTTAATGCTTCGCAATAAAAAATCTTATCCAACCTACGATATAACACATTGTTTAATATTAAATTATTTCTAAGTTGAGCGTTCTGACTCTAGTAGCTGAATCACTTCCTGAGTATTAGGGCGTACAGCACGCCATAAGTAAAAAGCTTCGGCAGCTTGTTCCACTAACATCCCTAAGCCATCCAAACTTTTGGCAGCAGCTTGTTGATTTCCCCAGCGCACAAATGCGGTAGGCTGATTAGAGTAAGCTAAATCATAGCAACTGCCCTGATTAGCTAATAAGCCTTCAGTTAAAGGCGGTAAGTCATCACTTAAGCTCGCTGAGGTTGCATTAATAATCATATCAAAGGATAAGCCTGATAAATCAGCATAAGCGCAGCCCGTGATATTGCCTTTATGGCTAAATTCTTCGGCAAGTGTTAAGGCTTTAGAAACGGTGCGATTAACCACTGTAATCTGGGTGGGAGATTGATCTAAAAGTGGTCCAATAATGCCACGACTCGCCCCCCCTGCACCTAAAATTAAAATGCTTTTTTGTGCTAGCTCAATACCGTGGTTATGTATTAAATCTGTGACTAAGCCGATACCATCGGTATTATCACCTAGAATACTGCCATCTTCTTGGCGTATCAGTGTATTGACCGCTTTGCTCAGAGTCGCACGCTCAGTCAGTTGGTCAGCATATTCCCAAGCTAATTCCTTTAAAGGCACAGTGCAGTTTAAACCGCGCCCCGCTTGCTCAAAAAAATTCCCCGTCTGTTGTGTAAATTGCTCGGCAGGAACCAATACAGCGTTATATTCCAAGGTTTGCCCTGTTTGTTGCGCGAAGAGACTATGAATGCGGGGGGATTTACTATGTTTAATCGGTGAACCATACACCGCATATTGATCAATGTTACTCATTAAGATTCCTCCTGTAACCATTGCGCCACATCTTTAGCGTAATAGGTTAAAATCGCATCGCTGCCCGCACGTTTAAAAGACAGTAAAGACTCTAAAACCACTTGGCGCTCATCCAACCAACCATTTAAACTGGCCGCTTTCAGCATGGCATATTCACCACTCACCTGATAAGCGAAAGTAGGCACTGCAAACTGGTCTTTAACACGGCGAATAATATCTAAATAAGGCATGCCTGGTTTTACCATGACCATATCCGCACCTTCCTGCAAGTCTAACTGCACTTCACGTAAGGCCTCATTTGCATTGGCAGGATCCATTTGATAACTGTATTTATTAGCAGAACCTAAATTGCCCGCTGAACTCACCGCATCTCTAAAAGGGCCATAAAAACTAGAGGCATATTTAGCGGAATAAGCTAATATCTGGGTATTAATATGTCCTGCTGCTTCTAACGCCTCACGTATTGCCGCAATTCGCCCATCCATCATATCCGAAGGTGCAACCACATCAGCACCCGCCTCAGCATGAGAGACCGCCTGTTTAACTAAGACTTCCACAGTCGTATCATTGACCACATAGCCCTGCTCATTAGTCAGCCCATCCTGCCCATCTAAGGTAAAAGGATCTAAGGCAACATCAGTCATCACCCCTAGTTCTGGGCAAGCCGCTTTGATCGCACGTACCGCACGTTGGGCTAGACCTTCTGGGTTATATGCCTCTGCGGCATCTGCTGATTTGACATTTGCCGGGGTCACAGGAAAAAGTGCTAACATGGGAATACCTAAAGCATCGCACTGTATCGCTTGTTCAACTAATAAGTCGATGGATAAACGCTCTACTCCTGGCATTGAAGCGACACTTTCTCTTTGATTTGTACCCTCAATAACAAATAAAGGGTAAATTAAATCATTTGAGGAAAGGGTGTTTTCCGCCATCAAACGTCTGGAAAATTTATGGTAACGCATACGACGCATACGTGTGGCTGGGAAGTTAATGCTACTATTCATTAGTGTTTTATATAAAGGTTATATTTTGTGAGCTTACGTCCTATTGAGGCATTTGATTTGATAGAGTAGGGGGGGGGGGACTTTCGGTCTAAAAAATCAACTTAATAGTTTTTTACAATGAAGAGGGACGAAGTATAATTAGTGCTTAAAATATTCATTGTACAGAAAATACCCCTCATACTAAATACTCCCTATGAAGACGCAAACATTTTCCACTTATTTAATACTAGGATTTATCTTATTATTTAGTCATAACAGTCGTGCAGCAGCAGAAGAGCTACAAGCGCCGCAACGTATCATAGACGATACCTCGAAAATTTTATTAGCAAAACTTAAAGAACCAGGATTTATTGATAATAAAGCTGAAATTCGTATGTTTGTGGATAAGGCCATTTTTCCTTATGTCGATACCGTGCGCATGTCAGCGTTAGTGTTAGGGAAACATTGGAGAAAGGCCAGTAAAGAGCAAAAGAAACGTTTTATCGCCGCTTTTAAAAGTTTATTGGTCAATACTTATTCAGCGACCTTTACCGAGCAATTTAATGACTGGACGATTCAATACTTGCCTTTAAAGTTAAAGCCCAGTGATAAAACGACCGTGGTAAAAACCATTGTGTCGCAAACAGGAAAGGCAGATGCCAAAATTGATTACTCGATGGTTTTACGCAATGAGCAATGGAAAATTAAAGACTTAAAAGTAGAAGGCATCAGCTTAGTCATTGGTAATCGTGATGTGTTTAACCAAATGATTCGTCAATATGGTTCTTTAGAAGCAGTGATTGTTGAGTTAGAAGCTAAGAACTCATAAGTAAATTTTTTAGTTGGGTGAATAGGGGGAGGCTGCACATTAAGTTAAGTATTTTGAGATAGGATATGTTGACGATAGGAAACGCATCAAATGTCTACAAAGATGCGTTTCGTACCTCAACACATCCTATATTTTTCCTTAATTTAATTGCCGTGAGCTAGGTTGCTCGTAATGTATAGTGTTGTTATGTTGTAAGTGAAAGTCCTGCAATATATCGAATAAGCTTTTTACCCCAAGTTTTTCACGCTCTTTAAAAATTAAGTTAAAACAATGAGTTGCAACTAGACTGTTTTTCTTTGGTTAAAAAGGAAAAACTGCGCTAAGTTTTTGTTGCAACACTATTTTTTTGCTGTAGACTCTAGTTCACTGCCGTACAGGCAGCTTAGAAAAATTAGCAACGGCTCAAGAGAGTATAGACAGAGTTCACTGCCGTACAGGCAGCTTAGAAAATTGAGCAAAACCATAGTTATCATTTTCTGGCGTTCACT
>WTCM01000172.1 GCA_013138595.1 Methyloprofundus sp.
GTCACTATCAGCATAATGATATTCGAGTAGGGCGAGATTTCTTATTTTGGTATTATTTTAGTCAATCACTCAAACAAGTGCTGTACAAAGATCAGTATATTCCTGGCTTGATTGCAGAAGCGGCTAAAACTAAAACTAATTTATATCGTTGTTGGAAAATAATATCCCCCAGTTATGAAGCCTTAATTGAGCAATCTGTTGCAGCGATGCCGCTAGCGTGTACGCAAGGGTATCAAGCTGAATCTTTATTGCGCCATTTTGCCGAAGTGCTGATTAATCAAATACTGGATGCGAGTGTACTGGGTTTACCTAAGGTGTTTCGCAATAAAATACAAAATGATTTTTTACAAACTATCATTTTTGATAAGCAAATTGACCAGCCGCTAAGAAGCGTTGCTAAAGTCCCTGAAGAATTTCAACAATGGCATTTATGGCAACATAAGCTTTTACCAACACAGCAAAAAAGCACCCTGCAATTGGGTTTTCAACTTTATACCGCGGATGCCAATCAGGTTGATAACTGGCGTTTAGCTTTTGTGATAGGTTCATACAAAGATCCCTCCTTTAAACTTGATTTAGCTGAGTTTTGGACGCATGGCGATGATTACCACGAAGTTATGAGGCAACAATTTGGTGCAAACATTGAGCAACAAATCTTAGTTAATTTAGCCCATGCTGCGCAGATTTATCCTGCATTATGGTTAGGAATGGAAACCGCCGAACCCATTGGCATTACCTTAAACTTAGAGGATGCTTTTAAGTTTTTACAAGAATGGGCATGGGTTCTTGAAGATGTGGGGTTTCGTATTATCATTCCAGCGGCTCTGACTCCTAAAGGTCGGCAACGTGCCAAAATGCGTTTACGTTCAGGCAATAAAAAAAGTACCAGCAGTCAATCAGCAAAGTCGTATTTATCTTTGGATGATCTTACCCATTATCAATATGAATTTGCCATTGGTGATGAAAAAGTTTCGCTAGAAGAGTGGCAGCAACTGATCGAACTGAAAATGTCTTTAGTGTATTTTCGAGGACAGTGGGTAGAATTAGATCAAGATAAGATGCAGGAAATGCTGGTTTTCTGGCAGCAGCAACAAACACAACCCGAGAGCTTATCTGTCCATGAGTTATTGCAGAAATTAGCTGAAGAAGGCGATAGCCTAGAAATTGATGCGAATGATAGTTTGGCTGAGATGATGGCGCATTTAAATAATCATAGTGAACTGGCTTTAATTGATAATCCACCCCAATTAAAAGCGCAATTACGTGACTATCAAAAGCGCGGCGTTTCTTGGTTGCGCTATTTGGAATCATTGGGGCTTAATGGCTGCCTTGCTGATGATATGGGGCTGGGCAAAACCATGCAGGTCATTGCCGCGCTGATACTTGAAAAAGAAGAAGGTCATACTGGCCCCACGTTACTGATTGCCCCGACTTCGGTGATTGGTAACTGGCAAAAAGAAATACAGAAATTTGCCCCACATTTAAACACCTTTATTCATCACGGTAGCCAGCGCGAAAAAGACAAAACCGCATTTAAAGATTTATGCCATACACAGGATATGCTGATTACTTCTTATACGTTGGTACGTAAAGACAGTGCTTTATTAAACAGTATCCATTGGCATCGTGTCGTACTGGATGAAGCACAAAATATTAAAAATCCTAAAGCGGCACAAACCAAGGCGATTCTAAAGCTTGAAGCCAGACACCGATTGGCTTTAACAGGAACACCAGTGGAAAACCGCTTAATGGATTTATGGTCTATTTTTAATTTTTTAAACCCCAATTATCTAGGTAAGCAAGCACAATTTCGTAAAAATTATGAATTACCGATACAGCGTGATAATAACCCCGTGCAATCCACGGTATTAAAGCAATTAATCCAGCCGTTTATTTTACGCCGTTTAAAAACGGACAAAAGCATTATTAAAGATTTACCCGATAAAATCGAAAATAAACAATACTGTAACCTCAGCAAAGAGCAGGCTTCACTGTATCAAGCAGTGGTCAATGAAGTCGAAGAGCAATTAGAGGATAGCGAGGGAATACAACGACAAGGATTAATGCTATCGACCTTAATGAAACTTAAGCAAATTTGTAACCATCCCATGCAGTTTTTACAAGATGATAGCCCGTTTACTGCGGCGCGTTCACATAAATTAGAACGGCTGACGGAAATGCTTGCCGAAGCGATTGATGAAGGGGATAGCATCTTAATTTTTACCCAATTCACCGAAATTGGGGATAAGCTAAGTCATTATTTAAGTCAGGAACAACACATTCCTTGTCATTATTTGCATGGGGGAATTACACGTAAAAAACGTGAAAAAATGATCGAAGACTTTCAGCAGCCTGATAGTCCGCCCAGTATCTTTGTACTCTCGTTAAAAGCGGGGGGTGTCGGGATTACTCTTACTCGTGCAAACCATGTCTTCCATTTTGATCGTTGGTGGAATCCCGCAGTGGAAAACCAAGCCACTGACCGTGCTTTTCGGATAGGGCAGAAAAAGAATGTGATGGTACATAAATTTATTACTTTGGGTACTTTAGAAGAGCGTATCGACGAAATGATTGAAGATAAACAAAAGATGGCTGATAGCATTATTGGCAATGATGAAAGTTGGCTAACCAAGCTAGACAATCAAGCTTTTAAGGAATTGATTGCGCTGAATAAAAACAGCATTATGGAGGCTTAAGGTGAGTATTAATAGCAAAACATGGTGGGGAACAAGTTTACTAGAAGCCTTAGAGGATTTTACCGATAGCGGTCGTTTACAGCGTGGTCGAGCGTATGCTAAAGATCATCGCGTGTTAGCGTGGGCAATTAGCAAAGGCATTGTTATGGCGACTATTCGCGGTAATATCAATGCCTATTTTGGTGTTTATAAGGAGCCTAAATATAAAGTCACGGTGCAAATGACACACTTGACGGCGGCACAGTGGAAAAAAGTCATTGCCAAATTAAGTCAACGCGCCAGCTTTATCGCCAAGTTATTAGTGGGGGAAATTCCTGAAAATATCGAAACGGTATTTGCAGAATATAACACGCATTTTCTACCTAATAGTTATCAAGATTTTAAGGTCTCCTGTAATTGTCCTGATTACGCAGTGCCTTGCAAACATATCGCTGGAGTATGTTATAAACTTGCGGCTATCTTAGATCAAAACCCCTTATTATTATTTGAAATGCGCGGTCTTGCCCCCGATAAATTGCATCAAGAATTAATCAAAACGCCATTAGGTCGAGTCTTAGCTGATGCGACTACGGCGGGTAATGATGAAGTAAACTTTGCAGATAGTTTATATACGCGACCTGAGATACTGTCACTACCAAAGGAAATTGACCTAAAACAATTTTGGCATGGAAGTAGCTCACTGCCAACTGAATTACCCGAATTGCAAGCAGCGAGTATTCCCGCCTTAGTCATTAAAAAAGGCGGAGATTATCCATTATTTTGGCAAAAATCAGGGTCATTTATCACCGTGATGGAAGATTTTTATATCAGAGTGCGGAAGATTAATCAGAAAGTGCTTTGATGGAAATATACGTAAGACGGGAAGGGGGGGCGGGCTAGTAGAACACAACAAGCTCGGCCAATATTTTCTTAAAGCATTATAATATTGCTTACGATTTCAGCTTTAATAGCAACAATAAAACAGACTATGGCACACGCAGAATTAATTCTTAAAAAAAATGAAGACAAACGCTTACGTTTAGGTCACTTATGGGTATTCAGTAATGAAGTGGACACCAAGCTCAATCCTCTTAGTCAATATGAGGCGGGAGATTTAGTTAAAGTCTGCGCGAGTGATGGTAAGGTGCTAGGGACGGCTTATATTAACCCTAATACTTTAATTTGTGCACGTATGTTGTCAAGAAAACCTAGCTTGAAGCTGGGCAGCAATGTTTTTACGGCACGCATTGCTAAGGCATTAGCTTTACGTGAGCGTTTTTATGATAAACCCTTTTATCGCTTGGTTTTTTCTGAAAGTGATGGCTTGCCA
>WTCM01000116.1 GCA_013138595.1 Methyloprofundus sp.
CGATCTGGTCATAAATCAAAAGAGGAACCAGTGGGGTGAACCAGTGGGGTGAACCAGTGGGGTCAGAACCAGTGGGGTCATATAGAACCAGTGGGGTCAGACTCGATTGGTATGGCTGGCTACGAGCATTTGCCGATTTATCGTGATGCTTTAGAGCTTGCGGTGCATTTGGGAAAAGTGGTGGCGGTTTTTATCATTCCCAGCGTCTGCTTGAAGAGACCGCAGGCATATCATAAGGGTGGTATCATGGTTGTAGCCCAGCCTGATACTACTTAAGGAAAGCCTAATGAGTTCAAAATATTTTAACCCCTACACCGATTTCGGCTTTAAAAAGCTCTTTGGCGAAGAAGCAAGTAAAGAGCTCTTAGTTGATTTCCTAAACCAACTCTTACCCGCGCATCATCAAATCGCCACGCTAGCATTCAAAAATGCAGAAAACCTCAGTGATACAGCAAAAGAACGTACCGCTATTTTTGATATTTATTGCCAAACAGACACGGGCAGTAAGTTTATTGTTGAAATGCAGAAAGCAAAAGTTAATTTTTTCAAAGACCGCTCCTTATTTTATTCCACTTTCCCTATTCGAGAGCAAGCCGAAAAAGGTGGTTGGGATTTTAAACTATTGCCGATTTATTTTATAGCCATTCTTGATTTTCACTATGATGAAAAAGAAGAAGAGCGAAAATTCAGGCGAGATGTGTGTTTAAAAGATCAGGACGGAGAGATATTTTTTGATAAGTTACATTTTAAGTTTCTGCAAATGCCCTTGTTTAACAAACAAGCCCATGAGCTAGAAACG
Organism: Methyloprofundus sp.; assembly: GCA_013138595.1. Classification (GTDB taxonomy): domain Bacteria; phylum Pseudomonadota; class Gammaproteobacteria; order Methylococcales; family Methylomonadaceae; genus Methyloprofundus. The sequence continues at coordinate 800 of WTCM01000116.1, forward strand.
CATTTTGATAAGTGGGTGTACTTCTTAAAAAATCTCGAAACGTTCGATCATATTCCTAGTATATTAAACGAACCTATTTTTAACAAAGGCTTTGATATTGCCGAAATATCCCATTTACAGCCCGAGCAATATGAAAATTATCATAAAAGCTTATTGGAGTATTGGGAAGTTAAAAATGTAAAAGATACGGCATTTAATGAAGGAAAGGCAGAGGGGAAAATAGAAAAAACTGTTGAAGTGGCTAGAGTATTAAAGCAGCAAGGGGTTGCAATTGATATTATTGTTGCAAGTACGGGGCTAGCGCGACAAAAAATAGAGGAATTATAGCAACTGCTACAACAGAGCCTAGAGTCGTCGTGACTCCTAAAATAAAAAAGGCATAGAGATTAGCCTATGCCTTTTTATGTTTTTTACAACGATTGACTGTTAAACAGACAACAATACATCCACACCCGATGCGGGGCAAAGATGGGTCACTGGAATATCTTCTTTATTTTTCCATGCGGCAATAGCATCATGCTTTGCGCCTGAAACGATAAAAATTAATTCTTCGGTATTGCTCAGAGCCTTAGCACTGATAGAAACTCGGTCTGACGGTGGCTTAGGGGAGTTATGTACCGCATGGGTTAATTCCTCTAAATTATGCAGATGGCCTGGAAACAAGCTAGCGGTATGTCCGTCTTCGCCCATGCCTAATAGCACTAAATCAAACTTACCTGCATCAGCAACCACTTTAGCATAGTGCTCTGCACCTGCTTCTGCGCCTAATTCTGCCGCCATTGGATAAATCTGCGCTTTAGGAATATCTACAAGGTTCAACCATTTTTGCTCAGCCACTAAGCTATTACGCTCGCTATCCTCTACAGGTAAACAACGTTCATCACCGTAGTAAATATGCCATTTACTCCAGTCCTGCTGTTTTTTTGCTAAGAGTTGATATGCTTTAACAGGGGCTGTGCCACCTGCTAAAACTAGCTTAAATGTACCATTCGCTGCAATCGCTTTTTCTGCCGCCGCTAACACGCGTTGACAAGCCGCTTCTGCAAGTTGATCTATCGTATCGTAAGCTATCCAGTTAACGATTTGAGTCATTTATTCGTCCTCTAAAGTATTGCGCCAGTGCTGTCTTTCATCGTCAAATAAACGACGCTCATTCGGCCCCCACGAGCCTGCTGGGTAAGTTTCGATATAATCGCGCTCTACTGCCCATTTATTGATAATAGGGTCAACAATTTTCCATGCATATTCTACTTCGTCATAACGTAGGAATAAAGAACGGTCGCCTTCAATCACATCCAGTAATAAATCTTCATAAGCATCCGAAGGGGCTTCGTTTTCATTACGGAAACTCGCATCTAAATTCGTAGTGCGAGTTTTCATTTCTAAGCCAGGCTCTTTAACCGTCATTTGCATACGGATACATTCATCAGGTTGAATGCCTAGTAATAACCAGTTTTGCTTAGTTTTTTCCGCTTGTGTATTTTTAAATAACTGTGACGGCGTTTGTTTAAAGCAAATTGAAATACTTGATTGTGCTTTGCCCATCCGTTTCCCAGTACGTAAGTAAATGGGAACACCACGCCAGCGCCAGTTATCAATGTATAACTTCATCGCCGCATAGGTTTCAGTGACACTGTTTGCAGGAATGCCTTCTTCCTGTAAATAACCGTTTACACTTTCACCCTCAATACTTCCAGCGGCATATTGTGCGCGGAATGATTGCGCATTAACGGCGGCTTCTGAAATAGGGCGAATAGATTTTAAAACTTTAACTTTTTCATCACGTAGGTCTTCTGCTTCCATAGAAACAGGTGGCTCCATAGTCACTAAAGTCATTAGCTGTAATAAGTGACTTTGTAACATATCACGCATCGCGCCCGTATGGTCGTAATACTGTCCGCGTGTCCCAATCCCTAATTGCTCAGAATGAGTGATTTGGATATGGTCGATATAGTTACGGTTCCATAATGGTTCAAACATGGCATTCGCAAAACGGAAGACTAAGACGTTTTGTACCATGCCTTTACCTAAGTAATGGTCAATACGGTAGATTTGCTCTTCACGTAGGTATTTGCTGATTTTATTTTGCAAAGAACGTGAGCTTTCTAGGTCAGTTCCAAATGGCTTTTCAATCACCACTCTGCGCCAGAACTGTTTTTCTTCTAATAAATTAGGCACGCTTAAGCTCTCAATCACTGAGCTGAAATCTTCTGGATTAATCGCAAGATAGAAAGCAATATTTTGTGGGTAAGCTTCCGTATCGCTCAAGCGTTCATTCAGAGAGCTATAACAGTCAGCTTGTTGTAAATCGCCTCTATGGTATTGCAGACGCGCAATAAAGCGTTTAAAAACGGTTTCATTCACACCACCACGGGCTTTATCGTCCAACATATCGCGGACTTCGGATAACCATTTGTCGTTATCCCAAGGACGGCGACCAATAGCGATAATTTTTGTCTCATCTGCTAAACGACCTTCAGTATCTAGGTGGTATAAAGCAGGGATTAACTTAATGCGCGATAAATTACCTGTCGCGCCAAAAATAACATAAGTACAGGGATCAGTTTTCACTGTAGATTCCTTTAATAATTTAGGTTTTCTCGTTCCCACGTTCTGCGTGAGGTCGTATGGAGCAGGACATATAATAATGTAGCTGTGGATATTTATCCGCATTGTGCAGCTAAAGCAGCACCTACAAGAAGAATATACGTGTCCTGTCTTAAATGCGTAGTCTAGTGTTCTACAACAATATCTTCAAAAATGGTGTTTAACTCAATAGCTACATCAACACTGTTAAAGTGGCAGTTATCTTCATTGGCATAAATATGTAACAACCAGTCATTTTCAGCAGTACGGCGAAAACATTCAACCGTACGTGCTTTTATATTGACTAAAACATATTCCGTTAAACTATCAATCTGTCGATAAGCGGCAAATTTTTTGCCTCGATCGTAGGCTTCTGTCGAATCGGATAAAACTTCGATGATTAGGCGTGGCGAGGATAAAAATTGTTCGGCTAGGTGGTCTTCTTTATTGCATGTAACAAGAACATCTGGGTAGTAAAATGCATTCAGCTCAGCAACACGTACTTTCATATCAGCGACATAGGGGTGACAATTAGTGCCATGTAAATGCTGTTTCAAAAAAGCAAAAATATTTCCAGAAACATTTACATGTTCACGCCGTGCACCACCCATTGCAAAAATATCACCATTTACATATTCATGCTTAGTTTCTTGTAACTCTTCCCAAACAAGGTAATCATCAACGCTAAAAATAATTTGTTCTGCTGTTTGATTCATAAAAATTCCTTGGTTAAACATAGCTAGGATGAGTAGGACGTACGGCATGTAGAGAAACTCATCAATCTTATATGGCAATGATGATGGGTTTCGCAAAAAGACGCTCTACCCATCCTACACAATATTTAAAACTTATACATTATAAGTCGTAGAAGATATATCGCCGCCTGTTCCTGTCCAATCAGTATGGAAGAACTCACCACGTGGCTTATCTAAACGCTCGTAAGTATGTGCGCCAAAGTAATCACGTTGTGCTTGTAACAGGTTAGCAGGTAAACGCGCACTACGGTAGCTATCGTAATAAGCTAATGCAGACGAGAAAGCAGGAGTGGGTATACCTAATGTCACACCTAAGATAATCGCGTCGCGCCAGCCTTTATCCGCTGCTGCAACCGCATTGTTAAAGTAATCGGCTAATAGTAGATTATCTAACTCTGGGTTCGCTTCATAAGCTTCTTTAATATCGCCTAAGAACTGACTACGAATAATACAACCACCGCGCCACATTAATGCAATGCCACCGTAGTTTAATTTCCAGCCGTATTCCTTTTCTGCTGCACGTAGTAAACCAAAGCCTTGTGCATAAGACACGATTTTCGCAGCATAAACCGCTTCGCCAATCGCTTTAATCAGCGCTTGCTTATCGCCAGAGAATTTAGCCGTGGCTTGTGGAATGATTTTAGAGGCTCTCACGCGCTCTTCTTTTTGTGAAGACACACAACGTGCGAAAACTGATTCAGCAATCAAGGTTAATGGTGCACCTAAATCTAGGGCATTCATACCTGTCCATTTACCTGTGCCTTTTTGGCCTGCTG
>WTCM01000188.1 GCA_013138595.1 Methyloprofundus sp.
AAAATTGTCAAAGCAGAACATGTTAAAGGTGCGAATAAATTACTACAGCTTACCGTTGATATTGGTGATGAAACCTTAAATGTTTTTGCAGGAATCAAGTCTGCCTACGCGCCAGAAGATTTAGAAGGCAAGTTAACCGTTGTCGTAGCAAATTTAAAACCCCGTAAAATGAAATTCGGTCTATCAGAAGGTATGGTACTTGCAGCAGGGCCAGGTGGAGAAGAATTATGGGTATTGCATCCTGATGATGGCGCGGTTGCGGGAATGCGGGTTAAATAGCTTAAAAAATGGATTCAACTTAATGCGGGATACTATAGTAGAGTATCCCGCATTGCGTACCTTTCGCCAGTATGAGGTATGCGCGGTATACCACTGGTCTCGCCTTAAGTGATCAGTTAAAGCAATAAATTAACTTATTTTAATTTTGTAGAGAGAAAAAAATATGGCAAAATTAGGAACAAAAAAAAGACCTATCATTGTGCGTGTTCATTCCGATGAAAAGGCGATGTATGTTGCAGAAAAATGCACAGAAAATGGTTGGATATATATCATTGGTTTTGATGCTGATAAACCAGAAGATATTTCTGATTTAGAAAAAATGTTAAATCCACCAAGTCCCGTTGTATCGAAAAAATCAGGGAGGAATGAACCTTGTCAATGTGGAAGTGGTAAAAAATATAAGAAATGTTGCGGTTTAGAGGGGGTATTATCTGCATAAACAATGCTAAGGAACAAAGGGTAAATTAAAGTATCAACACGGAATCCAAGACGAGTTTTGGGCGGCTGTGAGTTTGTTGTTGCAAAACGCAAGACCTGACCCTTTCTTCTTTGACCCTTTCTTCTTTTGCTTTCTTCTTTTGCTTTCTTCTTGACCCTTTCTTCTCTGATTTAAAAGATAAAATGCTCTTTGAATTGAGGAGGTTTAAACCTACAATATGATGTTATAATTATGTCTAACACGCAGCTCCACCTGATCGCGGAAAGCGCAGTTCGTTTCCAAAGGTCAATTTTTTATTAGAGTTCATCGTGTTGTTGAACTTTATCGTCTACCTTTCCGCGACAGGTGATAGTGAAAGAGCAAATGCTGAGTTCTGATGTTTGCAAGGTTGAGCTCGGAGAAAGTAAGTGTGGATGACTTCCTCACGATTTAAAAGCGAAAAGCAGAACAGAGATAGAAAAACTTGAGAATTTACGGTTATCTTCTCGTCTTGTGCATAAAAATTCAATTCTGAAACTGTAGAGTAGAAAGAGAAAATCTACTTATTTACAGTTCCCTCACCACTAAAACACTCGTTACTTTCTTTTTTTGAGAAGTATGTTATTATTCCTAAAAAAGAGAATCAAAGAATCCATGAAAGTTATAGGGAAAGACAAACTTGAAAAGTTTTTTAAAAAACATGCGGATAGCAAAAGCGCACTAATTGCATGGCATAGAGATGCTATTGATTCAAGTTGGAATACGCCTCAGGACATTAAAAATCGTTATCGAAGCGCTAATTTTTTGTCTGATAATAAAGTTATTTTTAATATAAAAGGAAATAATTATAGACTTGTAATTCGAGTGCGTTATCAAAATGGAATTGCTGTTATTTTATGGGTTGGTACTCATGCTGAATATAATAAAGAAAATTTTAGGAGCAAAAAATGAATATTATAAAAGTTCTTAAAACTGAAAGTGAGCATACATTAGCAATGGATCAGTTACTTGGGTTAATGGATCTTAACCCTGAGCTAGGTAGCAAAAAAGCTGATGAATTAGAATTGTTAGCTCTAGTTATTGAGAAATATGAAGATAAAGAGTTTCCTCTTGAGGATCCAACGCCCATTGAGGCAATTAAATTTAGAATGGAGCAAGAAGGTTTAACCCAAAGGGATTTGATTCCTTTTATTGGTTCTTTGCCAAAAGTATCTGAGGTTTTGAGCGGAAAAAGACAGCTTAGTCTTAATATGATTAAAAAACTTAGTAGTAGACTTGGTATTTCTGCTGATATATTAATCGCAGCACCAATTGACGAAATTCAGAAAAATAATATTGATTGGTCGAAGTTTCCTTTATCAGAAATGAGAAAAAGAGGCTTTTTTAAAACCAGTGAGGCGTTATCAGAAATTAAGGAATATGCTGAAGAGAGGGTTACAACTTTTTTTAATAGCATACCTGGCGGAATGAATTTAAGTCCAATAATGTTAAAAACGACAGCGCATTACCGGTCAAATGATAAAGAGGTTAACCCCTATGCTTTGTGGGCTTGGCAAGCGCGTGTTTTGCAATTGGCTGCAGAAACATCCTTAAGTGCATCTTATAAAACTGGAACTGTTAATCAGGAGTTTATGAAGATCCTGAGTCAGCTTTCATGGTCTGATAATGGGCCAGTAATAGCGAAAGAGTTATTAAATAAAAATGGAATTCATCTTGTTTTTGAACCTCATTTTAAACAAACTTATTTAGATGGTGCAGTTTGTTTTGATCATAAAAAAAACCCTATTATCGCCCTTACTTTGCGACATGATAGGTTAGATAACTTTTGGTTTTCCTTAATGCATGAGCTTGCTCATATTGACTTACATTTTGATGGTGGGTTTGACTGGTTTTTAGATGAAAAACTTGATCAGACCAATCAAGACCCAAAAGAAGAAGATGCGGATAACAGGGCAAAGGAGTCTTTAATTTCTTTAGAGCAATGGAATTCAGCAATATTTAGTTCTTTAAATGATGTTCTTGATTTTGCAAAAGAATTAAAAATTCACCCATGTATTGTAGTCGGCAGACTAAGAAGAGAAGAAGGGGATTACACGTTGTTTGCAAAATCATTGAAAATACCTAAAGTGAGGCACTTCTTTATGGCTTAAATGAAAGAATAATATGCTAATCAAAGTGCTGTAACACCTTGATTAGCGAGTAAAGAAAAAGCAAACCAGAGCGGTGCTAATTTCTACCTGTGTTTAGTGAAATAAACATCTACCAGTTTAGATGAATAAGACAGGTTTGTCCATTCCGCTCTCCTTATTTAAGGAGAAATAACTATGGGTGCTAAAACAGTGCACGTATGTTCATATACTCGATGGCGTAATGGCCACATCGAATATGTTTCAACTCATTGGCGTTCAATGCCTCGTTAGAATGAAGTAAGCCTCTGAAAATACTTTCAGGGGCTTCTTGTTTATAATCTGAGAGCGAAAAAGAAAACCTGATGCTTACCACGCTAAACGTGTAAAACCGAAAGATCAAAGCGTTGCGGAATTTAAAAAGCAACTCAACTTTGCAGTCGGTACAACCATCAAATCCACCCGATAGAGACGGGTGATTTGGGTGTTCTCAGGGCGCTGCGCTCGCAATCAAAGGGTCACGCAATCAAAGCGCAATCAAAGGGTCAAATCAAAGGGTCACGCAAATCATGGAAATCAAAGGAAATCAAAGGAAATCAAAGAGAAATCAAAGGGTCAAGAGAAATCAAAGGGTCAGGTCTTGCATTTTGCATTTTTAATTTATTCCGAGAAATCAAAGGGTCAGGTCTTGCATTTTGCATTTTTAATTTATTCCGTACTTATTCCTTTTAAATATGATCAACTTGCACACACTCATAAAGCTCTTGAAAATTAACCCCTACCTGAACCCATGAATATTTTTGCGCCGCCTCGCTACCTTTTTCAGCCATAGAGTGACGTAATTCAGGATTTTCCAATAACTTCTGTAAGGCAACTTTAAGTTCTAAGGGAGATTCAGGGTTAACAATGATGCCTGTGTGGTCATGCTCAATCACTTCACAGATCCCGCCCGTATTGGTGCTAATCACGGCGGTAGAACTTGCCATTGCTTCTACGAGTGTAATGCCTTGTCCTTCTGTATCACCCACAGAGTCTGTAATTGATGGCGCGATAAAAATATCGGCAGCGGCAAAGTAATCAGGCAGTTGTTCATTCGGAAGTTTGCCTAAAAAAGTCACGTAGTCGTTTAATTGTAATGAATGACTCAGCTTTTCTAGGGAACGCTTTTCTGAGCCGTCTCCAATAATCCATAATTGCGTTTTTTGGTGTTGTTCGCGGTTTAATAATGAATAAGCTCTGAGTAAATCTTTCACGCCTTTCTTTTCGACTAAGCGTCCTACAAATAATAAAACCAAGCAGTCGTCGGCTAATTGAGCGCGTAATGTTAAGCCATTTCCCGTGCTAAATTGCTGGTAATCAATCCCCATTGGAATGATATAAGGTTTGCCTATGTCCCCCCAAAAAGCATTTGCGGTGGCACTGGTATTGCTGGTCCAAGCACTGCAGTGCTTTAAGCTCCAATGTTTGATTGAGGCGAGTATAGAGCCTTGCAGGGCAAAGGCATCACCGCCGTGGGTGGTAATAATAACAGGGGTATGGGTTAATTTTCCGACCATGCTGGCAATGGTGCCTTGTGGAAATGCCCAGTGTGCATGGATCAATGAGGGTTTTAATTTCTTTACAAGACGGTAACAGGCAATAAATTGACTGATAAGAAAGAAAGGCACTTGGCTATAAAGTAAGCGGTTTTCTTTTAGGTTGGGCAAGATCCCTGAGCCATAGGCAAGTTTTTGTAAGCGTCTAGGTGCAAAGTATTTGAAGTAATGTAAAAAAATAGTATCTGAATGCTGTTTATGGTCCACGTGGTAATCATCGGGCGATAAAACATGAACATCATATTTTTTGCTATCAATTGTTTCTGCTAAATAGCGTAGGAAGATAGAGGCGCTGTCTTTTTCAAAGCGGGGATAGCTAGAGCTTAGCCAAACAATCGATTGTTTTTTTTGCATGGGTCGTGGTTAGGTCGGTATTACTTTACTATTTCTGTTGCTTAATTATACGTGACAAAGCTGCTTAAATAACTGAATATACGCCAGCCCCATTCGTTTTGGCTGATAAGTGCTAACGGCTTTGTCTCGGTTGTATGCGCCCATTTGCTCGCATAGTGCTGTTGAACTCTCTAATTGTTGAATTTTAGCGACAAAATCATCTACCGAATCTGGGGGGCATAAAAATCCACCTTGCCCTTCCTCGACCAATTCTGGTAATGAGGAGCAGTCAGAGCTAATAACCGGTAAGCCACAAGCCATTGCCTCGGCGACGGCATAGCCAAAGCCTTCATAGCGAGTGGGAAATAATAAAGCATCGGCTTGTTGGTAAGCGGCAATTAATTGCTTATCCGATAGTTTACCTAGAGCTTGTGCGTAAGGGATATGTGTTTCCCCCTCTAGTGTGCGTAAGCCCGAGGTATAATTAAGCGTATACTGCTCGCCTAATTGCTGCATAATATCCGCTAATAAATAAAAGCCTTTACGTTTGGATTGATTACCAATAAACAGTAGTTTAAACGGGCGCTTATTGTTTTTGTCTTTTTGGATTGGATGAAATTTCTCGCTATCAACAGAATAAGTAATGAGCTGTGCTTTAATATTAAAACATTCCTGTACTTTTCTTTGCGTAAATTCACTACCGACTACGACTTGCGTAGCGGCTTGTAAGCCTGCTTTTTCATAAGGAAAAATCAATAAGCGATGATAAATAGCTTGTGCCGTTGATTTGAACGGGCGGTAATCAGGGTCATGTACGCAATGGTGTACGCAAGTGACCACGGGTATTTTATGCTGAGTAAAGCCTATTGCCGTCCATGAATTAACAAAAATTAGATCAGTATCAGCGGGTGGTTTTATCGCACGTAATAGCAAGGGGCAAAATTCAAAGACATGTGGGAACCATTGTAATTCCACTGTTAGCCCTAAGTTTCTCAGGCTTTCAGCTAAGCGAATCATATACACATCAGAGCCACTGCCTGTTTTAATTGATGGAATCCAAATTTTCATAAGAATAATAGAAAAATGCAAAAATTAACCATTGCTGTCGAAGCAAAAGCACTCGCAACACTGCGTACAGGTGTTGGGCAATATATTTATCAGCTTTATAGTGCGATAGAAAAACGTGTTGATAAGCCTGAGCTGTATTATCAAATTGATAGTCACTTTGTTCAAACACTGCCGCATGAGCGCATTATACCTGCTAATAAAAGCCCGCTAAAGAATAAGGAAAGATTGTCTAAATTCTTAGATCGCTTTGGCGTGCAGTTGGTCTTGTGGAAAAAGAAACTGGCAAGATATGCTTATAGAAAAGCCTTTAATCAGCAACTGCAAGCGATTCAGCCTGACTTGATTCATTGCACTGATTTTTTTAGCCTAAATAATAGCGCAGGTATTGCTGAAATTATTACTGTATATGACCTTTCGTGTTTTAGGTTTCCAGAAACGCATCCCGCAGCACGAGTTAAGTTTTTTAATGAATATTTGCCTACTTCACTTAAAAATGCACGGCATATACTCACCATTTCCGAGTTTTCTAAGCAGGAAATTGTGGATTATTTTGCTATAGATCCGAATAAAATTACAGTCGCTTATTGTGGCTTGCCTACAGGCTTTAAGCCGTATTCAGAAAAAGCAGTGCAGGGTAGTTTGGCGGCACATGGTTTGCAGTATAAAAAGTATTTTTTATACGTAGGCACAATAGAACCGCGTAAGAATCTGGCGTTATTATTAGAGGCTTTTGAGCAATTACCCGCAGCGATTAAGGCGGAGTATCAATTGGTCATTATTGGTGCGCACGGTTGGAAGTTTGAACGTTTTTTACAGGCGGCACAAGGCTTGTTAGATAAGCGGCAATTACTCATGCCAGGTTATGTTGCCGATCAAGAATTACAGCACTTAATGGCGGGAGCACATAGTTTTTTATACCCTTCTTTATATGAAGGTTTCGGGATTCCACCTTTAGAAGCGATGGCGAGTGGTACGGCGGTGGTTGTTTCAAATGCTACTTCGTTACCTGAAGTGGTGGGGGAGGCAGGGGTGTTATTGCCCTGTGATGATGCGGCGCAATGGGCGCAAGCGATGGTGAGATTGGTGGAGGATAGACAGCAATACCAAGCTTATGTGCAAGCAGGATTGGCGAGAGCTGCTTTATTTAATTGGGATGCCACGGCAGAAACGGTGTTGAATTGTTTTAAGCGGCACTCTTGAGTGTTTTTAATCGCGGCTAACGCCTTTGTTAGTGCTCTTAGTGTGTACTTGTCCAATTAGCTTGGGTATAGAAGCGTAGGTCGATTTATGTTAAAATCGGCTAGTTTCACTACAGAAAATTTTAAGCAAGCAGTTCTACAGCATAAGACACGCAACACACGCAGAAATATACATCGACTTAAGGTTTATATTATCGCCACAAAGCCTGTCAACACTGCTTGCAACATTAAAATTATATACCATATTGCATAACGGGTTGGATGAATGAATAAAAGTTCCCCTTTGAATACAAAAGATCAGCTGTTATATAACGCTGATGCGACACATGATAGTTGTGGCGTAGGCTTTATTACACATAAAAAAAGCACACAGACACACGATTTACTGAGCAAATCACATGAAGCACTGTGTACGATTCCGCATCGAGGCGGAATGAGTGCAGAGGGAATTGGTGATGGCGCAGGCGTTAACATTGATTTATCACTGAAATTTTTCCGTAAAGTGACAGGACAACAAGACCTTGAATTAGGACAGTTCGGTGTCGCTAATTTTTTCTTTCCTGAAGATCATAGTCATTATGATTCTGAGGCGCGTTTATTAGTTGATAAGCATTTAAAAGCATTTGATTTAGAGATTATAAAATGGCGTGAAATTCCGGTTGATGATGGCGTGTTAAACGCTGCGTCTATTGGTGCACAGTTACCCATTAAACAGGTGATTTTTTCTCGCCCCGCTAAATTAGGTGGGAAGAGTCATGATGAGTTTGAACATTATATTCAAGCTGCTTTATTGGCAGTTGAGAAAGATGGTTTTGAACGCCATGAATTAGACGGTTTTTATCCGCTGTCTATGAGCTCACGTACACAAGTTTATAAAGGTCGTTTAAACTCGAATGAAGTGATTCCTTACTTCAGAGATTTATACGATGCTGACCATGAAATTTCTACACTGTTTTTTCATACCCGTTTTTCAACCAACACCGCTCCAGCCACAATGATGGCACAGCCATTTCGTTATATGGCACATAATGGCGAGTTGAATACCGATAAGAAAAACCGTTTAAGCGAACAAGCCATTGCTAAACAACATGGTAATACGCTGTCTTTTCCATTAGGGCAATCAGATTCTAGTCGTTTAGACCAGACTTTATCACGCCGTATTCACGAAGATAAACTCGATATTGTCACCGCTATTTTAGCGATGATGCCACCTGCATGGGAAAACGACACGACTTTATCAGATGATGTTAAAGCCATGCTGGAATATTTTAGCTTATACGAAGAAAAAAATGATGGTCCCGCCGCGATTATTTTTAATGATGGTATTCGTGTCGGTGCGCGTCTTGACCGTTTAGGTTTACGTCCTTTACGCTCGGTAGAAACGACAGATTATTTAGCCGTGATGTCCGAAGCAGGGCAGATTGATTTTCCGTCTAAAGATGTTCTAAAACGGGGGCGTATTGAAGCAGGCGGTATGCTTTACTTTGACCATGATAAAGGTGAAGCTTACGATAGCCATCAAGTGATGGAGCGTCTTGCTAAAGAAAAAGATTATCATGCCTTATTAAAGGCTCGCGCGATTCATTTAGATGAATTAGACACGGTGGCTTTGGCTGATATAGAGAATCAACACGCCTTTAATACAGATCAACAACATACCGCATATTCTTTAAACCAAGAAAGCTTTAAGTTCTTGTTAGACCCTATGTTAAGTTCAGGTTTAGAGAAAATCTCAGCAATGGGTTACGGCATTACCCCGAATGCACTTTCAGGTGCTGAAGGCGGAATGTCACGTTATTTCAGCCAACGCTTTGCACAAGTGACCAATCCACCGTTGGATTCATTGCGCGAAAGTGACGGCATGACTTTACGCGTTGCATTAGGGGCTAAGCCTAATTTCTCTGAGCAAAGCAGTCAGCAATTAGTGATTAATTCACCGATTTTACAACGTACTCAACTGGCTCAAATTCGCAATCAAAGCAATGTTAGCGTCGTGACGATTGATGCTTTATATGTAGTGAATGCAAATGATGCTGAGCAAAATGCACAAAATGTTATTCAAGCCTTAACCGATGTGTGCGAACAAGTTGGATTAGCTGCAAAAGCGAATACAGGCATTATTATTCTGACTGATATTAATATCAGTCAAGAGCAAGCCGCACTGCCTGCCTTATTATTAATTTCTGCCGCAAATCAATATTTAGTCAAAGAAGGTTTACGTTTTAACTCTTCCTTGATTGCAGAAACAGGGCAAGCCGTTTCTGCACATGATGTAGCAACGATTCTGGGTTTTGGTGCGTCAGCAATCTGCCCGCTGAGCGTGCATAATCGTGTACTGTCAGAATACAGCGAAGAGCAGCAACAAGCCGCGCTAAACAATTACCAAAAAGCGGTCGAAAAATCGCTGATGAAAACCATGGGTAAGTTTGGTCTATGTACGGCTGAAAGTTATATCGGGGGTGAGTTCTTTGAATCCAACTATATAGATACGGACGAGCCACTGTTAAAAGTGTATTTTCCGAATATTCATTCTTCTGTCGGTGGTGTACGTTTTGCTGATATTGCCGCAAGTGCGACTGAATGGCATGAGAAAGCGTTAGCGGTTAAGGATGAAAGTGATATTCCTTTCTTAGGCCTATTTAAAGAGCGTAATGAAGGCGCGGGGCATACCTTTGGTAATACCTCGGTGCGTGAATATATCAATATGACCGATGAGGATATTCTGTATGTAGATCAACAGAAATCTCCAGCGGTCAGTGATACGGCTTATACCGATTTTGGTTATGCAAAACGCACACCAGAACAGATTGATGCCTTTGGTGTTACGCCCGCTTACCGTAATTTCAGTAAGATCTTGATGCAAGAGCGTGATAGCCGTCCAGCGGCTTTACGTGATGTGATGAGTTATCCAGCGGATGTTTCACGCGCTCAATCGGTAACGGATTTTACAGCCATTTTAGGCAAACAAAACCTGCAAGGTAATATTAATTACAGTGTCCGTGGATTGCTTGTTGAGCAGCAAGAAACAGCGGTTATTATTCGTTTAAGCAATGATAGCTCTGAGCAACGTTTAGAAAATTTAGCGACTCATTTTAAAGAGCGTTTTGCGAAATTGTCTATTGCTGTTTCAGGCGATATGGTGCAAATCCTGCTAACAGATAAAGGCAGTGAAGAGGCAAAATATTTTCATAGTATTATTGCAGCTCCAGCGGCAATTGAGCTAGATGCCGTACAGCCTGCGCATGAAATCACCGCCGCTTTAGCCACAGGCGCGATGAGTCATGGTGCCTTATTAGCCGAAGCACATGAAGCGGTTGCGCAAGGGACTAATATTGCGGGTGCAATGAGTAACTCAGGCGAGGGTGGTGAACATTCGAGTCGTTTTAACACGCTTAAATCGAGCAAAATCAAGCAATTTGCCTCAGGGCGTTTTGGTGTTTGGGCAGGCTATTTAGCGGATCCCAATATTCAAGAGATTGAAATTAAAATTGCCCAAGGTGCGAAACCGGGTGAAGGTGGACAGCTACCTGCCGCGAAAGTCTCTGTTGAGATTGCCGCAGCACGGGGTGGTACACCGAGAGTTGAATTAATCAGCCCTCCGCCACATCACGATACGTATTCAATTGAAGATTTAGGCCAGTTGATCCATGATGCAAAAGCTGCGCGTGTACGTGTGGTGGTTAAACTTGTATCATCGGAAGGTATTGGCACGATTGCGGTCGGTGTTGCTAAAGCAGGTGCGGATGTGATTAACGTCGCTGGTAATACCGGCGGTACAGGCGCAGCAGCCGTGACCAGTTTGAAAAATACAGGACGTTCACCTGAAATTGGTATTGCTGAAGTGCATCAAGCCTTATCGGTTAATGGCTTACGCGATAAAGTGATATTGCGCTGTAGTGCGGCACATCAAAATGGTTCGGATGTGGTTAAATCGGCTATTTTAGGCGGAGACTCGTTTGAGTTTGGAACCACGGCATTAATGATGTTGCGCTGTGTGATGGCGAAAAATTGTAATGTACGCTGTCCAGCGGGTTTAACCACAATCCATGAAGAGTTTAAAGGCGATCCACGCGTTTTAGCGCAGTATTTTATGAACTTGGCACATGAGGTACGCGAGATTCTAGCGTCTTTAGGTTATAAAAGTTTATTAGAGATACGCGGTCAAACTGACTTATTGCATTTGATGGATCACAGCACCATGGTCGGTCAAATGGACTTCCATAAGTTATTAAACTATGTGGATGTGGTACATATAGACGAGCCTATTTATTTAGAAGCAGATTTCTCGATTGACGATAAAATCATTGAGCAATTTAAAGCCGACTTTATCAATGGCAAGCAATCACAAGTGATTGTTGAAGGGGCTGAGTTTAAACTGAATAACCGTCATAAAACTGTCGGTGGACAGACGGCGATTGATATTGAACGTCTATTAGCTTATGAGCTAATAGCAGAACATGCGAATGTTTATACTAATCAACATCAACGTCGTTATTTAGCCGCCGATACTTTGATTGTGCGCACTCATGGGTCAGCAGGGCAGAGTTACGCGGCCTTTAATAATGACGGTATGCGCTTAGAGCATACGGGAACGTGTAATGATGGTGTCGGTAAATCGGCTTGTGGTGGAACGATTATTATTAAATCTCCTGGCGGTGGTCATAAAGTCCCCGGTGAAAATGTATTAGTCGGTAACTTCACGTTATTTGGTGCAACAGGTGGTAAAACCTTTATTAATGGTGAAGCGGGTGATCGTTTTGCAGTACGTAACTCAGGTGCAATGGCGGTGGTTGAAGGCGTAGGTGATTTTGCCTGCGAATATATGACTAATGGTGCAGTATTAAATCTAGGGACTTTTGGTAAAGGCTTCTGTAACGGAATGTCAGGTGGTAATGCTTATCAGTATGACCCTGACAATAAGTTACAAGACATGTATGACGAATCGTCTGTCGAAATTAGAGAGCTAACAGAGGATAGCGATACAGCAAGAGCACATGAGCAATTTGTACTCGCCATGTTAAAGCAACATGCTGAATATGCTGAATCCAGTGTTGCACAAAAGCTATTAAATACTTGGGAAACCGCACGTGAGCATTTTAAATTTGCGATTCCATTGTGGTTATATAAAACGCAAACCGCAGACTTTATTGCTAAAACAGTGGATCGTAAAGCGATTATTGAAGAACTAGCCGTAGAATTAGCTCAGCAACAGATTGAACAAGTGGCGATTTCTTTTGCGAGTAATACCATTTTATTTGATGGGCAGGTGCCTAGTTATGGTGAAACGGATAGCTTACTTGCATTCAAGTTGGTTAATAGTTTTGCGGTATTAAATAAAGCCACGCAACTTGCCACGGCACAAATGCGCAGTGAAGAACAAGCTGAAAGTATTGCGCAAAAATTGATTACTAGCAAGGCAAGAAAGCTGCAAGATGCTTTAGTCAAAGAAACTCGCGAAGCTTATGCCAATTATGAAGATACACAATTAGCGGCTTTATTAGCAAATAAGCGTTTAAATGATTATAAAAAAGCCCTAGCGATGCGTGATGTGCAAAGCATTTATTCAATTGGTTCAACTAATTGGATTATTGAGCAAACCGCGGTTAATACTGAAGCATTGCTGGATATTCCTAGTGTTGACGAGTATTTAGCGGCATTGAATAGTCAAATGGTGGTTCAGGATATTATTAAAACTAAAGAGGCCGCATAAGTTTAGGAGTATCATTTGTAGGATGGGTAGAACGGAGTGCCTGTTTTTAGGCGCGCAGTGAAACCCATCACAATGCGCATAAAATGATGGGTTTCGCAAAAAGATGCT
>WTCM01000078.1 GCA_013138595.1 Methyloprofundus sp.
AAATTGTATGTTAGTCGTTTTTTATCGTGTAAAGGTCTATTATGAAACCAGAAATTCACCCAGAATATAAACAAATCACCGTGACTTGCGGTTGTGGAAATGAGTTTGCTACAGGCTCTGTATTAGGTAAAGATTTACATATTGAGGTATGTTCATCTTGTCACCCATTTTACACAGGTAAGCAACGTGTTGTTGATACCGCTGGACGTGTAGATAAATTCCGTAAACGTTATAACAAGTAGTTATAACTTAGGATTTTAACGCCGTTAAAAATTAGGAAATGCTATGACACAAGAGACATTAACCATAAAAAATAATTCCACAGGCGAGGAAGCTGATTTTTCTTTGCTGAGAGGAACAGTGGGTACTCCTGTCGTCGATGTCAGCTCTTTGAATAATAAAATGGGATTATTTACTTATGATCCTGGGTTTTTATCAACAGCAAGCTGTAAAAGTGCCATTACCTATATTGATGGCGAAAAAGGTATTTTATTATACCGTGGCTATCCGATAGATCAGCTAGCCGAAAAATGTTCTTTTCTTGAAGTGTCCTATTTATTAATGAATGGCGACTTTGGGACAATAGCAGAACAAGCTGAGTTTGAACATGAAATTCATCACTATGCAATGCTGCATGAAGCGATGCGTGGTTTTATTGATGGCTTTCATTATGATGCGCATCCGATGGCTATGATGGTGGGTATTGTGGGTTCTTTATCGGCTTTCTATCATAGTGAGTTAGATATGAAGGATCCTGAGCATCGACGTATTTCAGCAATGCGTATGCTTGCCAAAATGCCTGTGATTGCGGCGGCTTGTCATCGTCACTCTATTGGTTATCCTTTTGTTTATCCGCGCTCTGATTTAAATTACTGTGAAAACTTCTTTAATATGATGTTTTCCATGCCTTCGCAGAAATATATAGATAAAGATAATTATATTGATCCTGTGGCGGTTAAAGCATTGAATTTATTATTTATCTTACATGCGGATCATGAGCAAAATGCAAGTACTTCTACAGTACGCTTAGCGAGCAGTACAGGGGCTAACCCTTATGCTTGTATTTCTGCTGGTATTGGTGCGCTTTGGGGACCTGCTCATGGTGGGGCAAACGAAGCAGTCTTAAGTATGCTGGCTGAGATTGGGACCGTTGATAAAATTCCTGAATATATTGCTAAGGCAAAAGATAAAAATGATCCATTTCGTTTAATGGGTTTTGGGCATCGAGTGTATAAAAACTTTGATCCTAGAGCGACGATTATTCGTAAAGCGTGTCATGAGGTATTGAAAAGCACTGGCTCACAAAATGATCCATTATTTGAGCTTGCCCTTGCTTTAGAAGAGTACGCATTAAAAGATGAGTATTTTATAGAGAAGAAGCTTTATCCAAATGTTGATTTCTATTCGGGGATTATTTATAAAGCTTTAAATATTCCTGTTCAAATGTTTACCGTGATGTTCACGATTGCACGTACTGCAGGTTGGGTATCGCATTGGCTAGAAATGATGGGAGAGCCAAACCAGCGTATTGGACGGCCTAGACAAGTTTATACTGGAAAGCCTTATCGAGACTTATAGTTTTAGGGCAGTAGTAACACCTATAAGATTTCTAAAAAAAGCAGCCAATGGCTGCTTTTTTTATGCCTGGGATTTAGAGGCTTAAAATAAAGACTCAGGAATGCTAGGCATTGCTCCTTCCTGTTCTTTTTCTTCTTCAGTATCCTCTAAGCTGGTATTGATTTGTGCCTCAGGCATTGCATATTGAGTGGGGACATTCTCTGACCTAAAATACTCCCATGTTGCATTTTCTGCGCCTTTATTTGCCTTGTGCCCTGTCTCCAGATCTATAAAGACTCTACTAATGCCTGCCGCTTGGGTGAGAGGGTGTTGGGCTTTGTCCTTAAGGGCATGGCGCATAAAATCCATCCACATCGGTAGTGCCGCTTTAGCGCCGTATTCCCCGCGACCTAGGCTTTTTGAATTATCTTTACCTACCCAAGCAATACCGACTATATCTTCATTGTAGCCATTGAACCAAGCATCTTTTTGTTTGTTGGTGGTGCCTGTTTTACCGGCTAAATCATCACGCTTTAAAGACATTGCCTTGTGCCCTGTACCGCGCCTAACAACATCGCGTAATAAACTATTCATTAAGAAGTTTACTTGTGGGGAAATAATGCGTGGGGCTTTGTTTTTGCATCGGGTGCAGGCGGTTAAAGGTTCGGCTTGAAAAAGAACCTCGCCTGCACTCGATTCTATGCGATCAATAAAGTAAGGAGAAATTAAAAAACCACCGTTGGCAAAGACCGAGTACATGCGAGCCATTTCTAGTGGGGAGGCGTAACCACTGCCTAATGCAATGGATAATTTTTGTGGTAACTGCTCTTGTTCAAAGCCGAAGCGTAGAGCTGTTGCTGTAATTTTTGGAATCCCTACTGATCTCGCAAGGCGTACAGAGATAATGTTACGTGAATTACGTAAAGCAGTACGCAAACTGGTGGGGCCATAGAATTTATGGCTAGCATTCTCGGGTCGCCATTCACTTTCTTGGTCAGAGCTGCTCATATCGATAATCGGTGCATCATTGATAACACTACCTGCTGTATAGCCATGCTCTAATGCTGTGGTGTAAATAATTGGCTTAAACCCTGAGCCTGGTTGGCGTTTTAGCTGAGTGACGCGGTTGAATTTATTTTTAAAATAAGAGTACCCACCTGTTAGCGATAAAATAGCGCCATTTTTGGGGTTGAGGGCAACAAAGGCACTCTCTGCTTCGGGGACTTGCGCTAAGCGCCATGCTTTGTTGCTATCGCGAACTCGAATGGTATCGTTGAGTTCGATAATATCAAGGTATGATTTTATGCGCTGCTTTCTTTGGCTAGGAGGTTCCGTTTTTGTGCTCCACGGGCTTTTGCTCCATGGTAATACGATATGGGTGCCATCTTTGAGTTGAGCTGTCAGTTGTTTTTTATTAATTTGGGTGACAAGTGCAGGCTGGGTGTTACCAATATTGATACTGTCGCTTAAAGGTTTTTTTTGATCTTTGCTTACTCGGTAGCTGTGACGCTCGTCAAAACTGTGTAAATTGTTGCGCAAGGCCTTCATAGCGGTTGTTTGTAAGTCTGGCTGTAAGGTTGTGTAGACTTTTAATCCTGCTGTATAGACCGTTTCTTTGCCATAGCGTTGAATGATCTCATTACGCACCATTTCGGCCATATAGGGCGCGTAAAGCTCTCTTTTTGGCGCATAAGCGGTTGCCGTAATAGAGGCGTTGTAAGCGTTATCATATTCTGCTTTAGTAATATAAGTTAGCTCTAACATACGACTTAACACGTAGTTACGACGCAATAGCGCACGTTTTGGGTTGGAGATAGGGTTGTAGCTTGAGGGGGCTTTAGGGAGACCTGCGATCATGCTTAATTCAGCAAGCGTGAGTTCTGCTAGCGGACGGTTATAATAAATTTCAGCGGCAGCAGCAACACCATAAGAGCGTTGGCCTAGGTAAATCTTATTGATATAAAGCTCTAAAATTTCATCCTTTGTATATTCTTGCTCTATTTGGAAAGACAGAATAATTTCTTTTAGTTTGCGAGTATAGGTTTTTTCGTTGCTTAATAAAAAATTCCGCGCAACTTGCATGGTAATCGTGCTTCCACCTTGTTTTTTCTTGCCTGTTAAAGCGAGCTGTATACCAGCCCTAGCAAGCCCTTTGAAATCAACGCCAGGGTGGGAGTAAAAACTGGCATCTTCTGCTGAAATAAAAGCATTAATAAGCGGCTTAGGCGTGTCAGAGATACTGATGGGGATGCGTATTTTTTCGCCAAATTTTTCAATGAGTTGACCGTCTTGGCTATACACTGATAGTGGCTGACTATATTGAATATTACGTAATATTTTGACATCAGGAAGGTCGGTACTGAGCTCTTGGTATGCAAAATAACCCGCAATAATAGCTAATACTGAAAAAGTAAGGAATAAGCTCAATATCCATTTAATTATTTTTTTTAAACGCATGTTTTTTCTGTCTTTGTATGTCGTAAAGTGACGCTGTTAGTGGTGCAAACAGCGGTACAATTTGTATAGTCCGCTTAATATTATACTGTGTATTAGAGCTTATGGGGCTGTTACAACGCTTAGCTCAAAAAGAGGATATTTTTGGGGTAGGGCTATGTGGTAGTGAAGCAGTTTGCATGTTTAAGAATTAAGACGATTGAATTATCGTTGCTTAATCCGTTATTGTGAATTAAGTTTGTGATTTTGTCAGTGGATTCAGGTACATTAACAATCCTAGTATTACCCTTTGAGGGGGTTAGTAGAAGGCTGGGCTGTTTGTTTTTGTTTTGGGCTTAGGTTTTATATTAAATTACAGTAGCTTGTGATTTTATTGTTAGGAAGTTCTTTATGTTTTTTATTAAAGAGTGTATCAAAATATAAAAAGATGACTATACTTCTTATTAGCTTGGGATATTTATCGCTAAGGAGCGAGGATTATTGAATCCTTGCCCCTAAAAGCAATAAATCCCAAAATTTCGTTGTAAAAAAAAATAAAAGAGTTTTCCATGAAATGGTTCAATCGTAAGCATGATAGTCTTGTTGGGATCGATATCAGTACTGCGGCAATTAAATTATTAGAACTTAGCAAAACGGGCGCAAGGTATAAAGTTGAGAGTTATGCGGTAGTGCCGTTGGCTCAGGATGCGGTTATTGATAGTAATATCTCGGATGCAGCTATGATAGCAGATGCTATTAAAATCGCTTTAAAGCAGTCTGGTGCGCGCCCACGTCATGCATGTGTCGCGATAGCAGGGTCTGCTGTGATGACTAAAATGATCAGTATGTCGGCGATGCTATCTGAAGATGAAATCGAAGAGCAAATTATGGTTGAGGCTGACCAGTATATTCCTTACTCGCTAGATGAAGTGCGCTTGGACTTTGAGGTGCAGAAAATAAGTGAAGATGATGCTGAAATGGTTGATGTTTTGCTTGCTGCATCAAGGCGAGAAAATGTAGATGAGCGCGTTGATGTCTTAGAAAAAGCAGGGCTGACAGCGAGTATTGTCGATGTTGAGGCGTTTGCGATGGAAAATGCCTTTGCTTTATTAAGTGATCAACTTCCCAATAGTAATGACGAACAAACGGTTGCGATTGCAGATATAGGCGCAACGATGACGACGTTAAATATTATGCATCAAGGGCGTGCTATTTACACCAGAGAGCAAGGTTTTGGAGGTAAGCAATTGACTGAAGAGATTCAGCGTCGCTATGGGCTTTCTTATGAAGAGGCGGGGCTGGCTAAAAGGCATGGAGGTTTGCCTGATAATTACGATAGTGATGTATTGGCACCTTTTAAGCGTGCCTTAGTGCAGCAAGTAGCACGGTCATTACAGTTTTTTATTTCTTCTAGCGCGAATAGAAGTATTGATAGCATCGTATTGGCGGGCGGGTGCTCGTCGATTGCAGGGATCGATAAATTAGTTGAACAGGAATTGGCTATTCCTGCTTTTGTTGCTAACCCTTTTATTAATATGGCGCTGTCAAATAAAATTAAGCCTCAAAGTTTAAGTAATGATGCTTCGGCAATGATGATTGCCTGTGGTTTGGCTTTAAGAGGGTTTGACGAATGACTAAAATTAATTTACTGCCTTGGCGAGAGGAGCTACGTAAGAAGAAGCAAGAAGAGTTTCTAATTGGTATTGCTTTTGTAGCAATTGCTGCCTGTGCAATCGTGTTTGGTATGCAAATGTATTTGGATGGCTTAATTGAAGAGCAGCAGGATAAAAATCGAATTATAGTTGAGAAGTCTGCTGAACTTAAGTTAGTGACCGCAAAAATTAAGGATATTCGAGAGCAGAACGAGACTTTACAAAATAAACGAGCTGCGATTCAAGTGTTACAAAAAAGTCGACCAGAAATTGTACATTTTTTTGATGAAATTGCCAAGGTAACGCCAGAAGGCGTTTTTTTGACAGAGTTGAGGCAAAGGTCTGAACGTATTGAGCTTAGAGGTAAAACTCAGTCTAATGCGCGGGTTTCTGCCTTTATGCGCAATGTTGAGAAGTCTGACTGGTTAAATACTCCGCAATTGAATGTGATTAAAGGTGCCTCAAAAAATAAGAAAGGTGCCCTAAGTAGCTTTACTTTATATACCAAGCAATGGAAAAGTAAAGTGGAAGTGGGGGACGGATTATGATGGATCTATCAGAAATTAATTGGGATTTTAATGAGGCAGGCGGTTGGCCGCAGCCCGTTAAGATTGCAATGGCAGCTTTGATGTTTTTGGTGATTTTAGGTGCGGGTTATTATCAATTTACCAGTGAGCGTTTAGGTAAACTAGAAATTGAAGAAAAGGCAGTCTCTGAAGCTCTAATTAAGTATAAGTATGTTTGGAGTCTTGCACAAAACTTAGACGTGCATCAGAAGCAATATCAGCAGATAGAATCCTCTCTTGCTGAGATGATGAAATTAATGCCAACTAAAGCTGAAGTGGCTAGTTTATTAGTTGATATTTCTCAAACAGGTCTATCAAGTGGTTTAGAATTTGATTTGTTTAAGCCTACAGGGGAGCTGAATAAAGGCGATGTGATTCATTTGCCCATTGATATAAAGGTTTTAGGAGAATATAGTGAATTGGGGCTTTTTATTAGTGGTCTTGCTACCTTACCTAGGATTGTAACGATTAAAGATATTAAAATTGTGCCCGCAAAAAATGCTGGATTATTGTCTATGAATGCGATGATTACTACATATCGTGAGGGAGGGAAGCTATTAGATGATGATGGTAAATTAATGGATAATAGTTTATTGGTTTGTTTGGAGCACGATGGCTTAATTGTTAAAGGATGTAAAAAGCAAAGCACTGTGGTTGTCTCTTACCCAGAGCTTGCAGCGAGGTTAAGAGAGGCTAGAGCAAGTAGCAAGCCAGTTCAAGTTAAAGCGATTGAGCCTATGCCACCTGTCGGGAGTTTTTTGTTTAACCCAGAAGGCTTGAGAGATCCTTTTCGCCCTGTTGAACAAAATGTTGATGATTTAGCCGTTCAATCAATGGCGACAAATGGTGTACAGCCAGATTTTAATCGACATAAAGAAGAGTTAGAAAGTTATTCCTTGGATACCTTGTCTATGGTAGGGACGGTAAAAATAGAGGAGACTTTGTGGGGGCTAGTAAGGTCGCATGACGGTACTATCCATCGTGTTGGTAAAAAGAATTATTTAGGCAAGAATCATGGACGGGTATTGCGTGTATTACCAGATAGACTTGAGATAATGGAAATTATTCCAGACCAGCCAGGGACGTGGCGAGAGCATCAAGTTGCAATAGTACTGTCTGAGTGATCTGGAGAATGAAATGAATATTAAGCAAGGTGGTTTTTGTATGGGCTTTTTAAAGCAGTGGGTAGGGTTACGTATGCTGATATTAGCAACGTTACTTATTGGGCAGGTTTCAGTGGCTCAGGCGGAAGTGTTGGCGCTTCAATCGGCAAATTTTAATGCGCTTTCGAGTGATCGCTTGCAGCTGTCTTTTCAAATGACAGGAAATGTCATCAAGCCAAAGGTCTTTCATACTGATAGCCCCGCTAGGATTGTTTTAGATTTTGTGGGTGTTAAAAGTGCCTTGAAACAGAAAAAAAATATTATTAATTCTGGGGGCGTTAGCAGTTTTTTTGCTATTGAATCGAATGGGCGCTTGAGGGTGGTTATTAATTTAGTCAAGCTTGTTGCTTATGATGTCAAAGTGCAAGGTGATAGGGTGGTGATTGGCTTTAATAGTGCAGGTGCCATCGCTAAAGAAAGTCATAAGAAACTTACCGAAAAAACCTTGTCTCAATTTGCAGGGCTTATTCCTGAGCAGGCAATTAAAAAAATAGATTTTCGCCGTGGTCCTAAAGGGGAGGGGCGTTTATTGGTTTATTTGTCCAACCCAAATACAGTGGTTGATACGCATGAGAAATCGGGGAAGATTGAGTTAAGTTTTTTAAATACTAAATTACCTGATCTTTATGCTAAGAAAATGGATGTGTTGGACTTTGCAACACCTGTTGCAATGGTGGAAGCTAAAAAAGTAGGTTCCAGAGCAAAAATAGTGGTGACACTTGCGAATAGTGAATACTCGTATTCTTCATTTCAATCGGAGGGTTTGCTGACGCTTGAAGTGCGACCGATAACGTCTCTTGCTGAAGAGGAAAAGCGTAAGCAAAAATTTCCTTATACAGGTAAGCGGCTGTCACTTAACTTTCAAGATATTGAAATTAGAGCTGTACTACAGATTTTGGCGGACTTTACGGAGCTAAATATTCTTGCCTCTGACTCAGTCACAGGGAACTTGACTTTACGCCTTAGTGATGTTCCTTGGGATCAAGCTTTGGATTTTATATTAAAATCTAAGGGTTTAGCTAAAAGGCAAGCGGGAAATGTGGTACTTGTTGCTCCAACAGATGAAATTCGTAAGCTTGAAGAAGAGGAGTTAGAGTCACAGAAGGTCGTTGAGCGTTTGGAGCCTCTTAAAACAGAATATATACAAATTAATTTTGCTAAGGCAGAAAATTTTAGAAATATTTTAAAAGGTGATTCATCGTTTAGTGCAGATGGTTGTGCCATTTCTGCTGGAGGTAGTTCAGGAGGAGGGGCTAGTGCTGGTGGTTCTGCAGCTGGAGGAGGTGGGTCGCGAGGTGAAGGAGAGTCCGATGATAAATATTCCTTACTTTCTGACAGAGGAACGGCTATTGTTGATTCCCGTACGAATACTTTAATTGTTAAAGATACGGCGAAAAATTTAGAAGAAGTCGCAAAAATGATTGAGATTTTGGATCGCCCTGTCCGTCAAGTGCTTATTGAAGCTAGAATTGTGATTGCTGAAGAAGGTTTTTCTCAGGAGTTGGGGGTTAAATTTGGTGCGGCTTATGTGGGAGATAATGGTTCAATTGGGGCAACTACGGGAAGTAATCCTTACGGTGATATACCCGGTGATATAGTATCACCCGTTGTGTCAAACTTAGCAGCATCTAACCCTTATGGTGCGCTAGGCATGACATTAGCGAGTGGTGCAAATTATGTGCTTAATTTAGAAATTTCAGCCTTACAAGATGATAGGAAAGCTGAATTTGTCTCTAATCCGCGCGTATTAACATCAGATCGTTGTGAGGCTAGGATTGAGCAAGGGGTGCAAATTCCTTATCAAACAGTCAGTCAAGATGGAACACAAACTGATTTTGAAGATGCTTCAATTATTTTAGAAGTCACGCCACAAATTACGCCTAGTGGTAGTGTGATTATGGACTTATATATTACCAAAGATTCACCTGGTGACTTAACACCAGCAGGGCTTGCGATCAATAAGCGGGAGATTGCGACTAGTGTGCATATAGAAGATGGAGAAACCATTGTGTTAGGGGGGGTATATGAGGGAGATACAAGGCATGAAATTAACTCAGTACCTTGGTTTTCAGAGCTGCCTTTAGTGGGCTGGATGTTTAGAAAAACAACCGATAATGACTTTAAAAAAGAATTATTAATTTTTATTACACCAAAAATAGTTAAAGATTCTATGAAAATGCGTTAGTATGGGCTTATGCAGAAATGTTTATGAATTTATTGTTTTTATCGAAAGTCATGTATTGATTGAGAGGGAAGTGTTTAATGTTCCTATTTGGTAGAAATTAAATGTATATAAATTTATAGCAGAGCTTGTGTGAGGGGATAAACTTCATTGGCAAGAAAAAAGGGGCATAAGCCCCTTTTTTTATGAATAAAAAATATTAATGAATAAAAAATATTTATGAACAAAAAAAATATATATTTGATTGGCTTAATGGGTGCAGGGAAAACAACAATAGGACGATTGTTAGCAAAGTCCTTGGGCTTACCATTTTATGATAGCGACAAAGCGATAGAGGATATTACGGGAGTTGATATTGCGACTATTTTTGAATTTGAAGGGGAAAAAGGCTTTAGGCTGAGAGAGAATAAAATGATAAAGGAGTTAACTGAACTCCAGGATATCGTGCTTGCAACAGGGGGCGGAGTCATTATCAATGAGGAAAATAGAGATTATTTGCAGGAAAATGGCTTTGTTGTTTATTTGCAGTGTTCAGTGGATAGAATTGTAGAGCGTACATCACGAAATTCTCAGCGACCCTTGCTGAATGTTGATAAGCCAAAGGATAAAATTCAGGGCTTACTTGATGAAAGAGAAGAATTGTACTTGTCTACAGCAGATTTTGTGATTGATAGTGGACAAATGCAAAGCAAAGCAGCCGTTAAAGAGATCCTTAAAGAATATGCTGCTAGAAATGATTTGTGATGAATGAAATTCAAGTTCAGTTAGGTGAGCGAAGTTATCCTATTTATATTGGGGCGGGTATTTTATCGCAGCCTGAATTGCTTACTCAGCATATAAAGTCTAAACAAGTTGTGATTGTCACGAATGAAACAGTTGCCCCTTTATATTTAGACAAAGTAAAGCAACAGCTACAGCAATACCAGCTTGAAGTGGTTATTTTACCTGATGGGGAACAGTTCAAATCTTTATCTATTATGGATACAATTTTTGATGCATTATTGCAGGCTAGGTTTAGCCGTAATGCGACATTAATTGCTTTAGGTGGTGGTGTTATTGGAGATATTAGTGGTTTTGCCGCGGCTTGTTATCAGCGAGGTATCCCTTTTATACAAATTCCAACGACATTATTAGCACAAGTTGACTCCTCAGTGGGAGGAAAAACAGGGGTTAATCATGCTTTAGGTAAAAATATGATCGGTGCCTTTTATCAGCCTCAAGCAGTTGTTATTGATGTGACAGTCCTAGAAACCTTAGATGACCGACAATTAGCGGCGGGTGTTGCTGAGGTAATCAAGTATGGCTTAATTCGGGATATTGAATTTTTTACTTGGATAGAAGCCAATCTTGAGAAAATACTGGCAAGAGACCAAGCCTCTTTAATTTATATTATTGAAAAATCTTGTCAGAATAAAGCCGATATTGTGGCTGAAGATGAAAAAGAATCAGGTATTCGTGCTATTTTAAATTTAGGACATACCTTTGGTCATGCGATTGAAACAGGCTCGGGTTATGGCACTTATTTGCATGGCGAGGCAGTCGCGATAGGGACTTGTCAAGCGGCTGATTTATCTCGACGCTTAGGCTGGCTAACGGATGCAGAGGTAGAGCGTATTATTCATATTTTTAAACAAGCAGGCTTGCCTGTGGAGCCGCCTACTGAATTACTCGCTGAAACCTTTGTTGACTTAATGTCGGTAGATAAAAAAAATGTAGATGGCGATATACGTTTCATTTTATTAGAAAAAATAGGCTCAGCGAGTCTGCCCGTGGGTGTTGAAAAAGCACAACTGCTAGAGACTTTAAATGAATATGGGCGATAGCCATAAGCTAGAAAGTAGCAAAGAGTAAGGTTGTAGAGACTACTCAATATAGTAAGCTGTACAGAGGATAGTGCAGTTAAAAAGAATAATAGTATGCTGTAAAGCATTAGGAAATAAGAAATAATGACTGATTTAAAAAATGATAGATTCATTCGTGCTTTATTAAAGCAACCGATAGACCAAACGCCTGTCTGGATGATGCGTCAAGCGGGGCGCTATTTGCCAGAATATAAGAAGGTACGTGCAGAAGCAGGTAGCTTTATGAATTTATGTACCAATCCTGAGCTAGCATGTGAAGTGACTTTGCAGCCTTTGGAGCGATTTGATTTTGACGCAGCTATTTTATTTTCTGATATTTTAACCATTCCTGATGCAATGGGTTTGGGGCTTTCTTTTGCAGAAGGTGAAGGACCGCGTTTTGAACGCCCTGTGCGTACAGCAGCTGATATTGAGCGCTTACCTATTCCAGATCCTGAATTAGAATTAAAGTATGTGATGGATGCGGTGCGTACCATTAGAAAAAATTTGCACGGACGTGTGCCTTTAATTGGATTCTCAGGCAGCCCGTGGACGCTTGCAACTTATATGGTTGAAGGCGCGAGCAGTAAAAATTTCGCTAAAGTGAAAGGCTTAATGTATGAGCAGCCGAAGTTAATGCACAAAATGTTAGATAAAATAGCACAATCTGTTGCCTCTTATTTAAATGCACAAATTGCAGCAGGCGCGCAAACGGTGATGCTTTTTGATACTTGGGGCGGTGCATTAGGCACAGAAGAATATTTGGAATTTTCATTGTATTACGCGAAACAAGTGCGCTCATTGCTGAATACTAATCATGAGGGGCAGCAAATACCTACCGTCTTATTTAGTAAAGGTGGCGGGCAGTGGTTAGAAGCAATGGCAGATACAGGCTATGATGCGCTCGGGCTGGATTGGCAGACTGATATACAAATAGCACGTGCTAGAGTGGGGGAGAAAGTTGCGCTACAAGGTAATATGGACCCAGTCATGCTGTATGCAAATCCAGATACTATTAGAGCTAAAGTAGGTTCAATTCTTGAAAAGTATGGCTCAGGATCAGGGCATGTCTTTAATTTAGGGCATGGAATATTGCCCGATATGAATCCAGATCACGTAAAAGTGATGGTCGATTCTGTCCATGAGTTAAGCGCGCAGTATCATCAGGGGGGGTAATGAAGAAAATTGCAATAACATTATTATTGTTGAGTGGCCTTGGTTTTCAGGCAAGTCATGCACAAAGTGTTTGGGATAAACCGACGAGTGCATTAAAAAATACAAATATGGATATTGTAGTTTACAGAAGCCCTACCTGTGGCTGTTGTGGAAAATGGTTAGAGCATTTAAAAAAGCATGATTTTAATGTGACCGATCATGTCACTGAAGATGTGCAGAGTATTAAAGATAAATATGGGGTTACCGCCGCGCTTTCTTCTTGTCATACAGCCATTGTTGGAGGCTATATTGTAGAAGGACATGTGCCAGCGGGCGATATTAAAAGTATGTTAAAAAATAAGCCTGATATTAAAGGGCTGGCAGTTCCAGGAATGGATGCAGGTACACCAGGCATGGAAATGGGTGATAGAAAATCACCTTTTAAAGTGATTGCTTTTGATAAGCAAGGGCAGTTAACAATCTATAAATCTTACGATAAATACTAATGATACTTGCAATTGATGTAGGCGGGACTAAAACCCTTGTTGCTCTATACCAGCAACAAGGTGATAACTGGCAACTTGTTAAGCAAGAAAAGTACCAAAGTGCTGCTTATCAAAGTATGCCTGCTATTTTAAGTCACTTTATGGCAGGCGAGCCTTATTCAGGTATTGCCGCAATATGTTTAGGTGTTGCTGGCCCTGTTGTTGAGGGTGTTTGTCAAATTACTAATTTATCTTGGGGTTTAAGTGTTGCAGAGTTGCAGGAATTTACTCAAGTGCCTGCGGTTTATTTGCTGAATGATTTAGAAGCAACAGCATGGGGTATACGTTTTGCCAGTGAGGAACAATTTTTAGATATAAACCCAAATGCAACGGCTAAGCAGGGAAATATTGCTATTTTATCGGCTGGAACAGGGCTAGGTGAGGCAATGCTAATTCGCGAAGGCGAGCATGTGATTGCGGTAGCAACAGAAGGCGGGCATACGGATTTTGCGCCGCAAAATGCAGAACAAGATCAATTGCTGGTGTTCTTAAGAGAAAAATATCAAGGTCATGTGAGTTATGAGCGTTTGGTCTCAGGGCAAGGCTTGTGCAATATTTATCAGTACCTCAAAGCATTAGGTGAGATAGCTGTCGATGATGCTTTAGAAATTCAACTCGCTGAAGTTGAATCTGATTCAGCTGCCGTGATCGGTATGGCAGGGTTAGCCGAAACAGATAGCTTATGTAAAGAAGCGGTGCGAGTCTTTTGCCAGATTTATGCCGCTGAAGCAGCAAATTTAGCGTTGAAATGTTTGCCTTATGGGGGCGTGGTATTAGCGGGTGGAATAACACCTAAATTACTAGCAGCGATACAACGGCCTTTCTTTATGCAAGCTTTTTTAAATAAAGGGCGCTATAAGGGCTTATTGCAAAATATCCCTGTGCGAGCTTGTTTGGATGAGCAGATTGTTTTATCTGGAGCACTGGCTTATGCGCAATATGTCACGGGTAACGGATAGAAAGTCATGATTATTGGCGTGCCTAAGGAAGTTAAAGTCCAAGAATGCCGAGTTGCCATTACACCAGAGGGTGTCGCAAAGTTACGGCAGTCAGGGCATGAAGTCTTGATTGAACTAGGTGCCGGTATTGGCTCTGGTTTTTCTGATCAAGCATACCAGCAGGCTGGAGCTGTTATTGTATCGGTAGAAGAGGCATGGGCTGCAGAATTAGTCGTTAAAGTAAAAGAGCCTATTCGTGCAGAATATAACTATTTGCAAGGACAAATGCTATTTACTTTTTTGCACTTAGCGGGTGTTGATAGGGAATTAACTACGCGGCTTATGAATAGTGGTACTACGGCAATCGCTTATGAGACCGTTGTGGATGCACAGGGAAGGTTGCCAATATTAGCGCCTATGAGTGCAATCGCTGGAAATATGGCGGCACTGATGGGGAGTTATTATTTGGCACGATTTAATCAAGGGAATGGCGTTCAACTTGCCAAGGTTTTAGGTCGGCGGCATGGAAAGGCGCTGGTTATTGGTGATGGTGTTGTGGGAATGCATGCTGCTCAAACTTTAAATAGCATGGGGGCTAGTGTATTTCTGGCTGGGCTAGATCGGACGCAGGCTGGGATATTGTCCAGCGCTGATCTTAATGGTGTTGAATACCTTTATTCACAAGAAAGCTCAATTGCTCAACATTGTTCAGATGCAGACTTAGTGGTGGGTGCTGTTTTAAATGTAGGGGAAAAAACACCGCATATTGTGACTGAAGCGATGATAAGGACGATGCAAGAAGGAGCGGTTGTTGTCGATGTGAGTATAGATCAAGGGGGCTGCATTGAAACCTCAGTAGCCACAACGCATGAGGAACCAACTTTTATTAAGCATGGCGTGACTCATTATTGCGTGGCAAATATGCCTGGCGCTTACCCCAGAACAGCGACAATTGCATTATGTGACGTTTCAATCGGCTATATTGAAGAATTAGCGAATAGCGGTATTCTTAAGTTTATGCGGCAAAGGCGCGGTGCAGTGAATATTTATCAATCAAAAATTATTAATTCAGTCGTGGCTCAAAGTCTTAAGCTAAGAGAGCTGTCGCGACTGTTTTAAGTGAAGTGCCGCATATAGAAAAAGTTTACGAGGCAAGCAATTTTGCTGCCTCGTAAAGGACAATAGTTAAAGTTTTAGACGTTATTAGGATAACCCTGATAAGCCATTTAACGACCAGTTGTCGCTCTCCATAACACCCTCTAAATCGTCTTTATTATCATATTGCATATGGCAAGCATATTTTTTAAAAGAAGAGACGCCATCACTAGAGGTCATTTCAATTTCAGCGTTAATAATATATTTAAAATTTCCTAGTTTCCATGCGTGTAGTGGCTCTGTTGGGAATATAATATTTATTTCGCTATCTATCTCCTCTCTCACTTCTTTATTACATTGGTTGAATGCGTAATTCGTCATGCTTGTTGAGGTTTCAATTCTGCTTCCCTCATCGCCAGAGTCTTCCATAAAAAGCCCAGATGCGGCAACTTTTTGTACCGCAGGCATAATGGCTTTATTTTGAAAAACAATGAGAGCAACAAGCCCTACTATAAAAATAAGGGGGAAGTATTTTTTGGGGATATTTTTAAGCATGATTTGAAATTTAGTGTTGATTATTATTGTGTTGCTATTTTAACAGAATAAATGTTTTGGATTAGCTAACAATTGAATATAAGCTATTTTGAAGTAAGTGCTTTGTAATATATCTGGTTTGCAGTGATGCGTATAGGATCTTCAAGCTTGGTTGGGCTGGGGTTGGATTAGGGGGTGTTGGTAGCTAAGAGGCTTTAGAGAGGCAATATGTTCATAATGCTTCGCTTTGAGTCATTATAAGTAAAGGGATGTACTGCATTTATTGTATTGGGTAATGCGTGGAAATAGACTGTGTATGTTTTAGTTAATAGGGGAGTGACTTTGCAAAGAGAAAAATATATAAAATCCCAATTAAATCAGTGCTGTGTTGG
>WTCM01000097.1 GCA_013138595.1 Methyloprofundus sp.
AAGTTTTTCTATTTTTAGGGTAGTACCCTCTTCAACACGGTATTGTTTACCGCCAGTTTGAATTACCGCATACATTTGCGTCAGCTCCATCAAGCAATATTCTATTAAAATTAAAGAGAGGATTATAGGCATTATTAATATTCGAGTCAATTAAAAATTAACACCACGCGACTCAATATAGATAAAACAATACATTCACCCCATTATTTATCGCCTACTCGGCTTAAAAGTACGACATCACCTGCTTAATTTTAAACTTTAAAAAAACATGCCCTTGCCTTTGGTCTCCCCCTAAATCTAACGCTAAAAGCCACAGATTCACACGCTATTTAAGAGTAGAGATTTATCATTTCACAGTGTGTGGTATTTTTAAATACTATGATCTGTTAATATACCCATCATAACGAATAACAATAGATGCATGAAACAGCAAACATCTTAATCATAAAAATAAAAAACTCGGATCAATGACAGCTTCGCAAACACCCAATCAAACAGCACACGCGCCTATTGATTTTAAGGCTATTCAAAAACTTACAGACAATGAAGCCAAAGCCGTTGACCAATTAATTCTAAAAGAACTGACCTCTGATGTCGTTCTAATCAATCAAATTGGACACTATATCATTAATAGCGGCGGCAAACGTTTACGCCCTATGCTGTTATTACTGACTGCAAAAGCTTTAGATTACCCACAAGAAGACCATCTTATTTTGGCGGCTGTGATTGAATTTATTCATACAGCAACATTATTACATGATGATGTCGTTGATGAGTCCGATTTGCGCCGTGGTAAAGATACCGCGAATGCCGTTTGGGGCAATGCGGCAAGTATTTTAGTCGGTGACTACCTATATTCTAGTGCCTTTGAAATGATGGTACGCACTAATAATATGCGTGTCATGGAAATTTTATCCAAAACCACGACAGCAATTGCTGAAGGTGAGGTATTACAACTTTTAAACTGTAATAACCCCGCTACAACTGAAGCAAAATACTTGGAAGTTATTTCACGTAAAACAGCGATATTATTCAGTGCAGCCACTCGTTTAGGCGCTGTCCTTGCTGATGCAAGCCCTGAAATTGAACAAAGCATGGCTGATTATGGACAGCATTTAGGCGTTGCCTTCCAGTTGATTGATGATGCCTTAGACTACACCTCAAATAAAGAGGACATGGGCAAAAATCTAGGTGATGATTTAGCCGAAGGCAAGCCCACTTTACCGCTTATTTATGCGATTGAAAATGGCACAGAAGAACAAGCAGCCGTTATTATTAATGCGATAAAAACAGGTGATAGAGACTCTTTTGATGCGGTTTATAATATCGTGAAAGATACGAATGCAATCACTTACACTGAACAACGTGCTGATGAAGAGGCGCAAAAGGCCATTAATGCATTAGCCGCTCTTCCTACTTCCGAATTCAAATCTGCACTGGAATTACTAGCACGCTTTTCTGTACAGCGTAATTATTAATTTATAAAGTTAAATAATGCGCGATAAAAAATATTTTATCGCGTAGGTTTAATAAGCTTAGTTTATTAAATGATAGGGCTACTCAATAAAGCGGTATCCCAAAAAGAAGAACATTCCTTTACCGCTCCCCATCACTCAGTGATACATAAATCGCTACCGAACAACGTCATTCATTACCTTGGCGTTCAAAAATAATATACAAAAACTGCTACGGTAAATAGTGTTTAATAAAGCTATCAGTCGCACCGTCTTTAGATATTAGCCACCCCAGTCATTCAGCATAGAATATCGGCGTGCCTCATGAAAGGTTTTGAGCTTCCATGCTACAAAAATCAATTCGCCACGCGGTGAATGATCAATGCCCCAGCCCCACACACAGACTACACACAAAACCCGCTCCACTAGGTCACCACAAAAGGCTCTACGAGACTTCTTCGAGATAAAATTTTAGCCTCCCTCTCGCGCACTTCAGACTGGCAAACTTTCCTGCGCCTTTTGGAAACTATCACCCCGCTCGAAGCTGACAGTTATAGCGGGTTATGCCCCTACTAGCCAAACTCAAACCTTTTTACTTTTAAATTGACATCATAAAACATCATAAAATATCATAAATACCATATTCCACTTATGTAAAATTACCCGCATCCCTGAACACTAGAACCAATATCAGCTTGACTGTTAGTTCTTTTTGTTTTTCTACTTAGGCTATTTTGGAATTCCAAAACACCGATAAGAAAGCATTAAAAAAATATCACCCATTTTTTTAATGCCGCCGTCCTAAGTTTAAGCTTAACCCTTTAATTGCACCGTTAAGTTTCATAATAATTTTCCCGTGACCACTAAAGTCACCACCTAAGCATTGAAACCGCCCGATACCTTAGGTTTACATTTTATAGGGCGTGGAGATTTTCTATGATTATTAAAAAAGCAATACTAGGAGCAGGGCTTGGGCTATTATCGTGCACTGCAAATGCAAGCTCTATCTTATTTGTTTCTGATAACACTGCCGATACTTCGATAGCTACTGTGCTATCTAGTGCAGGACATACTGTCACTTCTAGTCTCAATCAATATACGCCCGCTACAGAGGAAACGACAGCCTTACTTGGAAACCTAAGCTCTTACGATGCCGTATTTTGGAGTGCAACTGGTACTGGATTTGGCTCATTACATAACAGCGCAACAATGTATGCCAACCTAAACAATTACATCTCTGGTGGAGGCAGTATCTTTGTAACAGGTTACGATAGTGTTTCTTCACCTATTGACACTGCCTTGATCAGCTTCCTTGGTGGATCTTCAACTTTAGATGACAGAAACCAGCCCCAAGCTATCTCTTCAGTCATTACAAGCCTCACAATGGGTGTACGAGACATTCGAGGCCTTACACCCACTACTTCTGGCAATCAAACAAATGATCGTGACAGTATTGGTGGGCTAAATGCTAATACTATTGGCATAGTAGGGAGTGGTAGCTCTATTCTAGGGCTTTATCAATGGACATTACAAAGTGTTGGTCTTGGAGAAATAGCATATGTATCCAATGGAAACCATAAGGATGATAGTGAGTCAACATCATGGGCAAATGCAAGCTCCGTTTACAATGCAGCGCTATTAAATTTTGCATTTAATTCAGGCTCAGATGCTCATGTACCTGAGCCTACAACACTTACTTTGCTGGCTTTTAGTTTAGTGGGCATTGGTTTTTCAAAGAAAAAAAATATTACTGCCTAAGTTCAATACCTATCTAACGAACAAGGTTAGATTACGTAAATACAACGAACCACAAGTTAAACCGTACGTTCAATAAGACTTACCCCCTCCTCTTAAGCTGATTAAACTAAGCTATGAAAATAGTTTTTTATCAACTAACTGAGAAAAAAGGGGGGGGAGGGAAGGCTCAGCTTCATTGTGTAACATCTCATTATTCACAGCTAAATACAGGTCAAGCTTGCGCTCAGTTTGACTGGGTAAGCTCGTCACCCCAAACTCTGTTTATCGAGGTAAAAAAACAGTAAGCAAAAAAACAGCTCGCCCTTTATTTAAAAATTATACCCCAATAATGTATCAATATTCCCTTCCTCACCAGAGTTCGGTCCTGTCGTCACGCGAATCAAATGATTTGCAGCAAATGCGCTACGAAAAGCACTCATAAACTGCCTCATATGTGACATCGATGGTTTGTAATGACCTGAATTATTACTTAACTCTACAATTTTCCCTCCGCGAATCCCTATCATCCCCGCGCACTTCACTCTAGCCCCCGCAAGCAAACTTGAATGATGGAACTTACCCGCATAGTGCTGACCTATAAACAACTCTTCTGAAGGAGACCATACGAAAGCAGCAATACCATTGGAATGAGCATTGTCTGGTGCGATAGACTTTCTAGATTCTGTTTGATAGCCTGCCTGATAAGTATCCATAACCCTCCCTGCTTCCGCCTTTAAAAGCCCACCGCTCATCGACAAAATATGGAACTTTGCTTCATCTGGAATGGTATTTCGATCTTCGTAGTAGCGAACATGCAGTACCTCTTTATAGGCATTTAAAGTTCGGTTCTGCGCTATGCAAATGGGATGACTTTCCAGCCATAAGAAAAAATGAACATGCTGAGCAAATGAATCTGATACCACCCACTCTTGAAATGCTGTTGCGAGAGCCCCATGTTTAAAGCCTTCACGGTGAGCAAAATCTTCAGACTCTGCCTGGTTACTTTGGTGAATCCCGATCAAACCGTGACTTGTATCCTGAGCTACTCCAGGACCTGTTACGTACTTGTTGAAATCATCATATTGCTTATCTTTGCAATACTGTAACAATTTTTGCAAATACTCTCTCTTACGCAGCGAGCGATTTCTTAAGGTCAGAATATTCCTATCCAGAGGCTCTTGCTCCACTTTCTCTTGTTTGCGCCGTACAAGCTCTGATATATCAGACTTTTCCCGACTATGTCGCTGCCGCGCATAATCCATATCGACATTAAAATGTCTTAAGTAGTTACCCGCCAAGGTCGATATCTGTAGTAAATATTGCTGTCTAGGTAAGATATTATCTTGATGACGCTTATCAAAGCAATGATAAGCAGCAAGTGCGCCTAGGATTTCACGCAAGGTTCCCTTTCGGGATTTCATGAAACTTGACGTAGCAGTGGAGGTTTCTACATATTCTTTTCTAGTGATCAGCCTACGAAACTCTTCAGCTGACATTACATCGCGCCATGGTCGAGCCATACATTTCCCCTTTGTGACAAAAAATTACGTATTTACATGTCATTAAAAGTACTTCTTACATACATCGAGCAATACCCTTATATTTGCAAGTGTTTTCAAAACAAAGAACTCAAACCCTTATCAGCATCACCCAGAAAGCCTCATGACTAATCTTTTTCATTAATAAAGTGTAATGTCAATTTCTTAATTTTGATCTTATCATTATCAGTCAATCGAAAACTACTCGTTAAAAATCCCCCATTAACAGAAACATATCCCTTTTTCAGAGGCATAATATAGAACACGTCCCCGACTCGCTTAATTTCAGCAGCATACTTCGGTGAGAAAAGCTTCCAGCCAAACAACTGAATATCACTATCTTTTGCAACTCCAATACGATATAAAGGTTTATTAAGAAGCACTTTTTTTAACTGCTTCTTATCCCCATTAACTAATAAATAACTACTCACATCATTATCATTTTTAACATTTTTTGTAGCAGGGTGAACGATAATAGTACTATCACTCTCGCCTAAAGGCAAAGGAGCAATCCCCCCTTCCTGAGCGTCTGGCGCCTTGGATGCCCAATCGCCTACCTTAAGTATATACTTGGATATAACTAAGGTATCACCGACACGTAATACCTGATCTTTAGTTATTTTTTGATTATTCAATAGTATGCCATTCGTACTATTAAGATCTTTAATACTAAGTTGGTTATCTTTATACTGAATAACCGCATGAATATTAGAAACGCCTGTATTATTGAGACAAATATCAGCATCTTCTGAACGTCCAATAACATAAGTTTCACGTTCTATTTTGAAACTGCTCTGTAGAATGCTTTGAGAATAAACTTCAATATAGTACATAATTAGACCGTATGTTTTTATTAAGGTATATTCAATGATAAATTAATTCATTCTGATTTACAAATACCTCTGAGAAATCATCAGCTAGAGCTCTGTTAAACGAGGCATTTCAATGACTTTGCCCCTCTGCACCCATGCTATTGAGTAGCACATCCTCACCTACAGACCGCGGCTAAAATGATTAGTGCTTTAGGCTTAGAAGTCGCCTTTATACTGATATTAAAACCGAATAAGCATCGAAAATCACCCATCCGCAACATTGATAAAGGACAAAAAAATGAGCGCGATACCACTAATGAATGACTTTATTGCCGCTGCAGCGTCAGATTGCGGTCTACAAAGAGAACTGAATGAAGACAGCTATGGCTTAGATGCTGAGCTAGGCTTATTATTGCTTGCCGATGGCATGGGGGGACTCTCTCAAGGAGATGTTGCTAGTAGTGAAGCAATACAGCGATTTACTGACTCTATGCAAGCACTAACAACTGAGCCTCAACCATCTTTCTGGCAGAAATTATGTCAGTACTTACAGGCAAGAAAATTAACTAACACTCACCGCGCCCAACTCGAACAACAAGCAAAGCAACTTATTGAGGACTTATTGCAAGCCACTCACAATGAGCTGGTAGAATTAAATCGGCAACTCCTTCCTAGTTCAAATATTATGGGAACAACTTTGGTCGGCGTATGGCTATGGTCAAAACTACCCAGTTACGCACTAATTTTTCATGTCGGTGATAGCCGTGCTTATCGATACCGTGACGGACAACTAGAACAATTAACCACGGATCATTCCTTATACCAACAATGGCTAGACGGCGACCAGGCTGAACAGCGCCCAGCTCAAAATATACTACACCAAGCTCTCGGCGTTGTAGAAGAATTACAGGCGGATGTATCCTTACATCAATTAAGAGACGATGACCATCTACTTTTATGCTCAGATGGCTTAACAACTATGGTGGAGGATCACGCGATACAGCAGCTTATGGCACAACTTACAGCAGAAAATTTAGAACAATCCTGCCAAGATTTAATTAAGCTAGCGAATGCCAATGGCGGGCTAGATAACATCTCCGTAATTCTATCTTGCCATCAATAACTAAGGACATTAGTAGGGCATCGCACTGCGTACCTTGCCCTAGAATAAGGGTTGCGATACATACCCTACATACCGCTTGTCCCGCTTTAAATGTGTGCTCGAAAAAGCTAAATATTAACAGTCGTTAGTTAATATTTAGCTTGATACGTATGGGTAAAAATCCCTTTCCAGCTTTATTCAAGCCATTATCTCACTACTGACCAGCGTTATAACGTTCAATACTTTCAGTAATTTCTTTTTTAGCTTCTTCTATACCAAACCAACCGTCTACTTTAACCCACTTGCCTTTTTCTAAATCTTTGTAATGCTCAAAGAAATGGGTGATTTTTTGTAATTCAGCTTCTGGGAAATCTAAGTAAGATTCTATTTTATTGTAGTATTGCGTTAGCTTTTGTACAGGAACGGCTAATATTTTTGCATCTTCACCTGCTTCATCAGACATTTTCAATACGCCAATTGGGCGACAACGAATGACACTACCCCCTAAAATTGGCGATGGTGTAATCACTAATACATCAACTGGATCACCATCATCTGATAAAGTTTGTGGTACATAACCATAGTTAGCAGGATACTGCATCGCAGTGCCCATAAAACGGTCAACAGTCAATGCGCCCGTCTCTTTTTCTACTTCATACTTAACAGGGTCACTGTAAGCAGGAATTTCGATAATAACGTTGATGTCACTAGGGACATCTTTACCAGGTGTTACGTTTGTAAATGACATAGGTTTTCTCTATCGTATATAAAATTAAAAACTAGGTAATTATACCCATATTCTTTATACTTTGAGCACTGATCACTATTTAATTTTCAATTTTTAAGGTGTAAACGTGCAAGGAACATTAGCTAAAATGACCACGGAGTTACAAGACCCCGTAAAGTACCACTTACCACTGGGTGAACAAGCCATTGAGTTAAACCCTTATATAGGCAAAAGTATTAAACTGACTTTCACAGGAAAAATCAGCTGTATACATTGCCAGAAAGCCATTAAAAAAAGTTATAATCAAGGCTTTTGCTACCCCTGCTTTATTAGTTTAGCGCAGTGTGACCTATGCATTATGAAACCTGAAACCTGTCATTATGATAAAGGCACTTGTCGTGACCCTAAATGGGGGGAAGAGTTTTGCCATCAACCACATTATGTTTACCTAGCCAATTCATCAGGTATTAAAGTCGGTATTACCCGGCATACGCAAATTCCTACTCGCTGGATAGACCAAGGTGCTGTACAAGCCCTGCCTATTTTAAAAGTACAAAGCCGCTATATTTCAGGGCTTGCTGAAATAGCTATTGCAGAACATGTTAGCGATAAAACTAGCTGGCAAAAAATGCTGAAAAACCTACAAGAACCTGTGGATTTACTCAGTAAACGGGATGAATTATTAGCTTTATGCCAACAGCCTTTAGCGGCTATAACAGAACAATTTGGTGCAACTGCGATTGAAGTTTTAAAGGATGCAACAGTGGTTGATATTAAATACCCTGCACTGCAATACCCAACTAAAGTAAAGTCCTTTAACTTTGATAAAACGCCTGAAGTGTCAGGTGTCTTGCAAGGCATTAAAGGTCAATACTTATTGCTGGATACCGGAGTGATTAATATTCGCAAATTTACAGGCTACGAAGTGGAATTTAGCGCATGAATCAAGTTTGTGACATAGCGCAATTAGGGGATGACGTTTTACGCTTGCAAGCAAAAACAGTCGATAACATCAATACGCCTGAGATACAGTCCGTTATCAGTGATATGTTTAGTACTTTAGCGGAATCTGAAGGTGTGGGGATTGCTGCGCCACAAATTGCAGCATCATGGCGAATCATGATCATTGCCTCCAGACCGTCAAAGCGCTACCCTTTAGCACCTGAAATGCAAGCAACACTGATGATTAACCCGCATTATGAAGTGCTGAATGAACGATTGGAAAAAGATTGGGAAGGTTGTTTAAGCATTCCAGGCATACGCGCTAAAGTGCCCCGCTTTACGCAGATAAAAGTGAACTACCATAATGCTAAGGGAGTAGCTGAGGAACAGCTCTTTTCTGGCTTTGTCGCACGCGTATTTCAGCATGAATATGATCACTTAGAAGGCTTGGTCTACTTAGATCGAGTAGAGAGTAATCTGGATATTATTGCTGAAAGTGAGTTTACTAAACTGATGGATCAATGTGCTACTGAATAATACGGTAACGCCTCATTATTCATGGCTCAATACCAATAAAAGCTCGTCATTCCCGAAGTCTGTTGACTGGGAGAACATAGATCCCCGCTAACGTAACGGCATACAGGAATGACGGGCATTTGTATTGTCCCTAAGCAGGTGAGTTACATAACACGCCCCGAAGGTAATTTAACCCTCACTGCTCAGCCTTTTCTAAGCGCTTAAACTCAGCTAAACAACATAAACCCGATGGGTTTTGCACCGCACAAGCGCAGTCAGCAGCTTTGGTTTTTTGCAGTACAAATGCTTTAATCGACTCAGCAGAACCGCTTTTAAGTGCTTGCGTATAATCTACACTATCAATATCAAAACAATAACAAAGTTTAGCACTTTCTATCTCAGCTAACTTTCTTAAATCTTGTTTAACAATCACTTTTCCTGAGCCAGAAAAATATGCCGTAGAACAGCTATTATCGGGACAAAAATAGTAGTGATCCTGCACTATTTTTAAGTTCTCAGGAAATTTCACTTGATGATATAAAGTACGCATTGCCACACTTTTACAAGATAATCCACACTTTGGGCAAAGCGCTACCGCTTTAGATTTTTCTATGCTTTTATCGCAACATGACATCATTAACGCCTGCTTAAAAAGAAAAAGAGGACTACCACCTTAACACGGGACATCATAATGTAGGTGCAGATTCATCTGCACTGTACGGCTAAAAACAATTATTTCAAAATAAGAAACAAACTAACAATAATTACATGCATTGTTTATTTTAAATCCTTCTGTATACTACTTATCAAACACTTAGACAGCAGCTAAGAATTATTAATTCTGCCAAAACCTAAGTTCAATACTTTTTGTAGTACCCATAAACATACACCTCCTCGTATATTGTTTATCCTTATAAACGCGAGTGACTCTTTTGTCACTGGCGTTTTTTTTTGCGTAAAATATAAAGATTATTGCCTAGAACGATTTCCCATATAAAAGAATAAAGCAAAAGCGAATACAGCAGGCAATAAAAATCGCGTCAGCAACCACTTCCAATTAGGTACTTGAGTCACAAATCCCCAAAAACGATCTTGGCTTTTTGGATCAAAATCATTGGGTAGCAAACATAAGCTATAGGTGTAAAAACGACTATCAAAAACATAGCACCTTGCCCGCTCCTTAATATAAGCTTCTGTATACCGCTTTTGAATAGAATCATCCTGATAAACAGACAGCAGAACATCTCTGCCTGCTTTTATTTTAACCACAGGATCATCTATAAACTTATTAAGAAACTTAAAGGTATAGTTATCGCCCGTGGGCACAACTGAATATTGATAATCGTGCCCATTATCATTAAAAGTGAATTCACTGCTTGCCGCACTGAGCACTACGCTAGTAAAGCAAGAAAATAGGCAATATAAGAGTATTCGAGACATATCCCCTCCAAACTATCTAAAAAACCAGTATATTAGCAATTACTAATTAAATATAGTGATATTTTTATCTTGAAAGGGAACATTGAGGTCAAAAGCTCAATCACAGCCAAGCAATGATTGAACTTTTTTCTAAATGGAAAGATGACTTTTCATTATTTACGGCTAAATAACGAGAGAAGTTCGTCATTCCCGAAGCCTTCTTATCGGGAATCCATAGTTGAGCATAGATTCCTGCTAACAACACGCAGGAATGACGAACTTTTGCATTGCTCTG
The DNA here is from genome assembly GCA_013138595.1 of Methyloprofundus sp. GTDB lineage: Bacteria > Pseudomonadota > Gammaproteobacteria > Methylococcales > Methylomonadaceae > Methyloprofundus. Next base: position 10,543 of record WTCM01000097.1, read on the forward strand.
CAGCAGAACGATAATGAGAAGTTACACGAAAAGATGCAAATAAACTAACCCACTAAACTTAATAAAACCCCAGCGGCAACCGCCGAACCAATAACACCGGCTACATTCGGCCCCATTGCATGCATTAATAAGAAATTATGCGGATTACTTTCTAAGCCGACTTTATTAGCAACACGTGCCGCCATCGGCACGGCTGATACCCCCGCCGCTCCAATTAATGGATTAATCGGCGTGTCACTAAATTTATTCATTAATTTTGCCATCAAGACACCTGATGCTGTACCGATACAGAATGCAACGGCACCTAATGCAAGAATACCTAGGGTTGTAGGCTGCAAGAATGCTCCTGCACTCATTTTAGAGCCGACTGCTAGCCCTAAAAAGATAGTCACGATATTAATCAATTCATTTTGCGCTGTTTTACTTAAACGCTCTACGACACCACAGACATTCATTAAATTACCTAAGCAAAACATTCCGACTAGAGGAGCTGCAGAAGGTAATAATAAAGTCGTTAGCATCAATAGCATTAAGGGAAAAATAATCTTTTCAGTATTGCTGACAAAACGTAATTGCTGCATTTCTATACTACGCTCTTCTGGCGTGGTTAAAGCACGCATAATCGGCGGTTGAATAAGCGGCACTAGAGCCATATAAGAGTACGCGGCAACGGCAATTGCACCTAATAAATCAGGCGCTAACTTGGAGGCAACATAAATAGCGGTGGGCCCATCAGCCCCACCAATAATAGCAATGGCGGCAGCATCTGACATAGAAAAGTTCATGCCAGGAATCATATCTAAGGCAAGTGCGCCTAAAAGCGTAGTAAAAATACCAAACTGAGCAGCAGCTCCTAATAATAATGTTTTAGGATTAGCAAGCATCGGACCAAAATCGGTCATTGCACCTACACCCATAAAAATCAACAGGGGAAAAACACCTGTTTTAATACCTAGATAAAGATAATATAAAATCCCACCCTCATCAGCAATACCTGCAATAGGAATATTACTTAAAATTGCCCCAAAACCAATGGGCACTAATAATAATGGCTCAAAGCCTTTTTTGATGGCGAGGAAAAGTAATAAAAACCCTACCAACATCATTACAATTTGCGGGCCTTCAAAATTGTAAATACCCGTACTTTGCCACAAGCGTGTGAGATTTTCCATAGAATGTCTTTGATTTGTTATTAAAATTACATGTTTTAAACAAACAATAAGCCCTACTCAACGGAGTTGAGAGGGCTTATTGTTGTATGGCAGGCGTTCGGACTGCCAGTACCAAGAACTTTAGTCTAACTAAAGTCCCTGCTATTTGAGTTATTACAGTTTATAAAGAAACCAAGATATCACCTACTGAAACTGCATCGCCTTCCTTAACATTAATGGCACTGACTGTGCCTGCAACTCTTGAACGTACTTCAGTTTCCATTTTCATCGCCTCCATGACGATAACAACATCGCCTTCTGCAACAGCCGCTCCCACTGAAGTATTAATTTTTAAAATATTACCAGCTAAGGGCGAATCAACGACTGCACCACTAGAAGCTGCAGCAGGCACTGCTGCGCCCGCTGCTTGTGGAGCCGCATTGGCAATTGATAAATTTTCGCCACCAGGGCCGACAGCGACATCAAAATTTTGCCCATTAACATTAACCGTGTAACTTTCCACTGCTGTTTTAGGCACTTGTGCCGCTGCAAATGCTTCTGGATTTGGCGCAGGTTCAAAGGCACCGGGGTTACCGCGATTAGCAATAAATTTCCAGCCAACTTGCACAAACAAACCATTAATGAGCGCGTCTTCTTCTACATTGTCTGCTAAAGTCACGCCTTCTTGTTTGGCTTTTTTCTCGACTTCAGCAACCAAAGCATCCATTTCAGCTTCAATCAAATCAGCAGGTCGGCAAGTAATGACTTCGCCACCGCCTTCTAAAGCACGTGCTTGTAATTCCGCATTCACAGGCGCAGGTGTTTTACCGTATTCGCCTTTTAAAACGCCTGCCGTCTCTTTACTCATGGACTTATAACGTTCGCCTGTCATCACATTCAATACCGCTTGTGTACCAACAATTTGTGAGGTCGGTGTTACTAAGGGTAAAAAACCTAAATCTTCACGTACACGAGGAATCTCTAATAAAACTTCGTCAAATTTATCCGCCGCGCCTTGTTTTTTAAGCTGGCTTTCCATGTTAGTCAACATGCCGCCTGGTACTTGCGCTAATAAGATACGTCCATCTACGCCTTTTAAACTGCCTTCATGTTCCGCATATTTTGTACGTACGCCGCGGAAGTAAGTGGCAATATCCGCAAATTGATCTAAATTCAAACCTGTATCGCGTGGCTGCCCAGCTAAGCTTGCAACCATTGTTTCTGTGGGGCTGTGACCATAAGTCATACTTAATGAAGAAATCGCAGTATCGACATTATCCACGCCCGCTTCAATCGCCTTAATTAAAGTCGCAACACTTAAGCCCGTCGTAGCATGACAATGTAAATGGATAGGAATATCGACAGCCGCTTTAAGTTGAGACACTAAGTCATAAGCGTCATAAGGGGTTAATAAGCCCGCCATATCTTTAATACAGATAGAATGCGCGCCCATATCTTCAATTTGTCTGCCTTGTTCTATCCACTTTTCAGTGGTGTGTACAGGGCTTAAAGTATAAGAGATAGTGCCTTGCGCATGCGCATCGGTATTTAATACCGCTTTAACTGCATGATCGATATTACGCATATCATTCATTGCATCAAAAATACGAAAGATATCTATACCATTAACGACACATCGCTCAACAAACTTATCGACAACATCATCAGCATAATGACGATAACCTAGAATATTTTGCCCACGAAATAGCATTTGCTGTTTGGTGTTAGGCATTGCCGCTTTTAATAAGCGTAGTCTTTCCCAAGGATCTTCACCTAGATAACGTATACAAGAATCAAACGTTGCTCCGCCCCAAGATTCAATCGACCAATAGCCAATTTGATCTAATTTTTCGCAGATAGGCAGCATATCTTCTATGCGTAAACGGGTTGCTAAAATAGATTGGTGCACATCTCGTAAGACGACTTCCGTGATGCCGACTGGCTTATTGTTCTGTGTCATTGTTATTCCTAGGGTTTCTTTGCGCGGTAGACTATTTACCTTTTGAGTAAGAGCTAGGCTGTGTGCCTTTTGCGCAACAAAAGAATCAGTTGAAAGTTATTTGTGCGTTGCTCTATGCTGGTGAACTGCTGCAGTAATGGCAGCTGCTACGACTGGTGTAACCGTATTTGCCGCAGGTGCTGAACTAGCTGTAGGTGAAACAGGCTCTGCTTCTGGAAGGAAAGTTGCGACAAGGTAAGCCATTAACTTTACCGCGCCAATTAACATAACTAAGAATAAGAAAACGATCCCCATTCCCGTGAGCATAAGCTCTATACCTTGTGCCATTGTTTCATTCATACGCAATACAATACAAAAAGCCATCATTTTATCATATTTTCTGTATTATGGCTAAACTACAAGTTTTTTCAAAATAAGTTTACGATGTTCTGTGTGCACTGCTTTTCAAAGTAACTGTTTTTTTACTATAATAGTTAGCAGAACAATTTGATAACATAGATAACCTTATATTAAAAGTTATTTTGCATGACTATAATAAGCTGTAAAATCAGTATCAGAAAACCCTCTTTTGCAAAACCTCACACTCCAAGGACTGGAATGACACCTCATATTATTAAACCGCCATGCTTGCAACGATAGTCTCCGCCGCTCTATTTATGGTAGCTCTTGGTGCTGTGCTCGCCATTATTTTAGCTATTGCCAATAAAAAACTGTTTGTATTTGAAGATCCACGCATAGAAGAAGTGGATGAAATGTTACCACAAGCGCAATGTGGAGCTTGCGGCACACCTGGTTGCCGCCCCTTTGCCGAAGCAGTGGTTGAGGGTACAAAAAATATCTTGCGTGCATCCGCTAGCATCTCGTTCTCAACCATAGCAAGTAACCACCCTATTGCGGATCCACATCTTGGACAT